>CAZTEE010000045.1:6225-10489 GCA_964611775.1 uncultured Phycisphaeraceae bacterium
CCGCTTCGGGATGGTTCGCGCCGGCACGCGCGGGAGATCGGCCATGCGGGCACGATACCGCGCCGAGCCGGCGCTGTCCGGCGAACGCCGGCCCGGCCGATATCATGCCTGTTGAGTCGATCCGGAACACCTGGTCCTATAACAAGAGGTTCGAGTTGGTTCGAATGAGCATTGTCGTCGGGCGGGGGTGCGGCGCGGGCGCGGCAGGCTCCGGAGCCGGCTCGGCCGACGCGACACCAGCGCCGGGAGCAGATCGGCAGCGCGCCGGGCGAAACAATAATATATTATATTATCTATTAGGCGTTTGCGATAATTAGTCGGGCGTTGCGATGCTGTGTGGGCGCGCACGGGATTCGAGCGGAGATGACCCGAGATTGAGGAAAAGGAGAATCGACCTATGCCCGCACAGAAAAACGTCGGCGCCAGGCCCCGCCGGCTCGGGCGTGGCCTGAGCACGCTGCTGGCCCAGCCCGTCGCGGTCGAACGGACTCACGATGGACCGGAGCCGGGCCGGGGTGGCGCCGAAACGCCGACGGTCCGGACTCCCGCGGCTTCGTCCGCGCCGCCGGCGCCGGGTTCGACGGCGGGCGGGCGGGCGAGCCTGAATCCGAACTCACTCGACGCGGCGACCGGGACACTTCTCAGCTTGCCGTTGGACTCGGTCGCCCCGGGCAGGTCGCAGCCCCGCCAGCGGTTCGACGAGGACGCCCTGGCGGGGCTTGCACGATCCATCTCCGCTGCTGGAGTCATGCAGCCGATCGCTGTCCGCCCCATCCCCGCCGACGCCGGGGCGCCCGACGGCGTGCGCTGGGAACTCATCGCGGGCGAGCGCCGCTGGCGGGCGGCTCGTCTGGCGGGGCTGAGCGCGGTCCCCGCGGTCGTCAGCGACATCGACGATCGTGCCGCGGCGGAGTGGTCGCTCGTCGAGAATCTCCAGCGCGAGGATCTCAACCCGATGGAACGGGCCGAGGCCTTCCGCCGCCTCGGGCGTGACTTCGGCATGACCCAGGCGGAGATCGCCGACCGCGTCGGGCTTGACCGTTCGAGCGTGGCGAACCTTGTGCGGCTGTGCGACTTAGAGGAGCCGATCCGCGACGACATCGCCGCGGGCCGACTGACCCCCGGCCACGGCAAGGCGTTGCTGGCGCTCGGACCGGGCGCCGGTCGTATCCGCGTCGCGCTCAAAGCCCGCGACGGAGGGTGGTCGGTCCGCAGATTGGAAGAATATGTGCAGGCGACACTCAACTCCGCGGACACCCCCGCAGCGTCGCCGGGCGTGAGGGTTTCGAGTGCGCGCGAGGCGGCCCGGCGTGATCTTGAGCGGCGACTGCGCGAACGGCTCGGAACAAAGGTTTCGGTCCGGCTCGACGCGGCGGGGCTGAGGGGGCGGATCCAAGTTGATTTCTTTGATCTCGATCAACTCGACGGCGTGCTCCAGAAAATGGGAGTTCGCGCCGGGGGGATCGACTGAAACAAGTGTGAGATTATTTCCCCCGGTTTGGTCCGAGTGATGAAACCTTCGCGTCGCGCGGACGGTTGAAGTTCACGCACCTTGCATTCCTTGCGACGGTCGCCTAGGCTGATGCAAGTTTGCCGCGTTCGCTGTCCCTGTATGACAGCCGTAAGCGTGCCGGTTCGCCGCGGGGGGTGCGACGAGCCGACACGGACGCGTCCGTCAACATCATGGGACCCCTACACAACGGAGGCCTCTGTGGCCAAGAAAACCAAGCAGGGCAGTGTGGACACCACGTCGTTCAAGAAGGAAATCGCAGAACTCGAACGGCGGGTCGCGGCCGTCGAGAAGATCATCAACAGCGCGATGATCCGCGCCGGCAAAGACTCGCCTCTGGCGGCGCCGCGACGCCGGCCGCGCAACGAACTGACCCTTGTCGACGCTTTGATCAAGGTGCTCAAGGGCAAGACGCTCGGCGTCGCCGATATCGTGGACGCGGTTCAGAAGGCGGGCTACCGCACGACCAGCCCGAACTTCCGCACCATCGCCAACCAGACCCTGATCAACAACCCCTCGTTCAAGCGGGTATCGCGCGGCAAGTACGCCGTCAAAGCCGGCAAGTAACAGCCGACCCGGGTCACGTGTAATCGATAAGCCCAGGGGCGTGCCCCTGGGCTTTTGGCGTGGTGATCTGATAATTCGCACTTACGCGCATTTTCTGAGCCAGAATCGGTCCGGGCCGGTTCATGAAAGTTCGCGTTATCAATGCGGCGCCGGCTGCGGGTGCAGCCGCGACGGGCGGTCGAGAAGCCAGAACCGTGCGCCGTCGTTCCGCGCGGCCCGGAGGTTGGTGTTGACCATGGTCGCGAAGTTGTTTCGGCTGTAATCCTTCGACACGCCCAGGCTGTTGACACCCGGCGTCGGGTTCGAGCGGTAATGGGCGCACCCGCCGCCGAACGTCAGGCCCAGGCCCAGCGCGACGACTGCGGTGATGGTTCCAACTCGGCGGGATCGGCTTGACATCGGGAACTCCTTGGCAGCGGGCTACGGGCACATCTTCGGCGCCGCCGATTACGGACACTTCTACCGACTCGCCCGGGGGTGGTCAATGCGGGCCCCGACCGCACGCCGCTCAAACGGGACACTACTCGGCGTGAAGATTCGGATTTCTCTCGACCGCGGTTCCACTCTCGGCTACTCTCCAGGCAGGTTCGCTTCGCGGGCGCCGGCCGCGGCCCCTTTCAAATGCTCGAACCTTCAAGCAACCCCGGGGAGCCCGGGCAAGCCCGCACAAAGGCCACGCCGCCGTCGAGTGGAAGGCCGGGATCCGGGCACGGGCGCCCACCTGAGGACCGGGGTTCGAGCATCGGGGGCTTAACCGCACCGCGAGGCGAACTTTTTTCATTCCCCGCCGATTCCCACCGATCTTCGCCGACACTCGCGACGATTTTCTCGCGGCCGCACCGTGTAAGATCAGCCTCAGATGGAAACCCCGGATTCACTCCCGAAAGACGCGACAGACTCCGCCGGCCCGGGTCAGCCGCCTCGGGTTTCGTCGAGGGTCCGCTCGGCGGTGGCGGAATCGATCGCCCGGCAGCCGGTTCTAGCCCATCTGCACGGGCCGGGCCTGCCCAAGGGTCACGACGTTCGGACTTTCGTCGGCGCGACGCGCCGGCTCGTCTTCCCCGGCTTCTTCGAGCACGACGACTCGGGCACGCCGGGCGAGGCCGGGTGGATCGAATCGCTGCTCGCGGAGATCCACGAAAGTGCGTGCCTGATCTTCGCACGTTCGCTGGAGTACGCGGAATCGGTCGGCTTGCCCACGCCGCGCGACCCCGCCGCCGGCCCGGGCGTGCGTGAACGCGCCGAGCGGCTCGTCGACCGCTTCATGAAGGAGTTGTCGTCGTTGCGCGCGTCGCTCGCGCTCGACGTGCAGGCGGCGTACGACGGGGATCCCGCCGCCGTCCACACCGACGAGACGATCATCTGCTACCCCGGCGTAGCCGCGGTCTTCGCGTACCGGCTCGCGCACACGCTGCACTCGATGGGCGTCCCGCTGGTCCCGCGCATCATCACCGAGCAGGCACACGCCGACACCGGCATCGACATCCACCCCGGGGCGAAGATCGGCTCGTCGATCTTCATCGACCACGGCGCCGGGGTCGTCGTCGGCGAGACCGCCGTCGTAGGCAATCACGTAAAGTTATACCAAGGGGTGACGCTCGGGGCGCGGTCGTTCGAAAAGGACGCGCACGGGCGACTCGTCCGTGGGACAAAGAGGCACCCGACGCTCGGCGACCGCGTGACCGTCTACGCCGGCGCCGTGATCCTCGGCGGTGACACAGTCGTCGGGGACGACTGCGTCGTCACCGGCGGCGTGTTTCTGACTCACTCCGTCCCGCCGGGGCACGTTGTCCGTCAGAAACAGCCCGAACTCGTCATGCGCTCAAACCACGAAGCGACGAACGCCCGGTCTTGATGCGCGGTCGCCGCCGCCGTCGGTCGCGGAAGTAAATCGTATTCGATGAGATAATTAGCCCGATCGCGCCCGGGCGAGACTCGCGTCCCGCTGATCGCGCCCGGGCCGCTGATTGCGCCAGTGCCGCGGCCACAGGCGGTCTCTCCCGGCGGGTGAGGGCCGGGGTGAGGGGCGAGAGGTGCTGCGCGAAAAAGCGTGACACGTGCGATCTGGTTGCAAATCACAGGGGTTTCATCCCCGTGCTTTATAAGTATACTATATATTTCACGGATTGATCGCCGCGCTTGCGTCGGCGACGAGCGCGTCGATGTCCGCGGACGCCGAGTCGAACG
>CAZTEE010000046.1:0-10326 GCA_964611775.1 uncultured Phycisphaeraceae bacterium
TGCGGGTCTGTTCAGACGCCGCCGCCGCCGCCGCTGCGATCTCGTGTGCGGGCCTCGCGCGCTTTCTGATAGGCGACGACGGTCATGACGAGCGGTCCCCAGGCCATCTCGCCCGCGCGTCTGGCGGTGTCCTCGACAGACCGCACGCTGCCGGCCCGGACCTCGCCTGCGAGGTCGCGCACAGCGTGATCGACGACCGTGACCATCGAAGCGACGACCTGCCATTCCTCGTTCGAGCGGGGCATGAAGTTCGCGACTCCCGGGAGCGCGGTCGGCAGGACGATGCGCCAGCCGTCGTCGAACTGCCGAATGGTCATTCCCACGCCGAAGGCCGGCATGCCGTCGATCAGCACCGCCCGGACATCGTCCGCGACGTAGACGATGCGTACGCGCTCGCGGGCGCGTTCGAGCCAGCCGAAGGGGTCGGCGAGTAGCCTGCCCAGCGATGTGCCGTCAGGCCCGCCGGGCCCGGCGAGGGCGCCGAGTTGCACGCCCTCGGCGTTCGTCCGGATCTCGGCGACCTCCGCTGGGAACCGAGCCGCGACCGCCGACGCGAGTTCCTGCGCCGATGCGAGCAGCGAGCCGACCCGCGCCAGCACGGACTCCATCTCCGGCGATTCGGGATGAACAAGTTCCGGCAAGCGGTCGGCGCGGCCGGCTTCGACGAACTCCCAGGCGGTCTCGACGAGGCTCTGAGGGTCTTCCAGTTGATAGCGTTGGTACGTCGGCTCCGGGCGGAATGTCGTCAGCACGCCCGCTGCGACCGCGAGCACGCCGACACCCAGCCCGCCGAGCGCCCAGATCATCCCGGTGTTTTTCGCCATATGATTGCCCTTGAGCGTCGCCCGTGGAACGCCGCGCGTATGCGGGATCGTACGCGCCCCGCACGCGGATTCATCGGGTCGGCACGGGGTACAATGATCGCGATGCGGATCACGCTCAACAACGAGGAGATCGAGGTCGCCGAAGGATCGACTCTCGCGGACCTGATTGACGATCGCGGGCTGTCGCGTGCCGCTTGCGCGACGGAGGTGAACCGCCGCCTGGTCCGCAAGAGCGAACGCCCGGACACACCGATCAAGCCCGGCGACCGGATCGAAATAGTCACACTCGTCGGCGGAGGCTGAGCCGACTTTCCCAGAGGCTGAACTAAGATTCATGACAACAACCCAGCGAGCCGAGCCTGTCCGAATAAATGAACCCGCGCCGGACCCTTTGAGCGTGGGCGGTCGTGCTTTGCGATCGCGCCTGATAGTCGGGACGGGCAAGTACGCCGACTTCGAAACGATGCGGCGTTGCCTGGACGCGTCCGGCGCCGATGTTGTGACTGTCGCCGTACGCCGCGAGCGACTTTACAACGAACGCGGCGAGAGCCTGCTCGATTTCATCGACCTCGACCGTTTCACGATCCTGCCGAATACCGCCGGCTGCTTCTGCGTCGAGGACGCGGTGCGCGTAGCGAGGCTGGGGCGGGAAATCCTCGAACAACTCGAGAACCCCGGCGCATCGTGGGTAAAACTCGAAGTGCTCGGCGATCGCAAGACGCTGCTGCCCGACCCCGTGGGAACACTCGAAGCGACGCGCGAACTCGTCGCCGACGGTTTCGAGGTGCTCGCGTATTCGAGCGACGACCCGATCGCGGCGGTTCGGCTGCGCGACGCCGGCGCCGCGAGCGTGATGCCCGCGGGAAGCCCGATCGGGTCGGGGCTTGGTGTGCTCAACCCGGCGAATATTTCGCTCTGTCTGGAACTTCTTAAGGAAGATTCACCGATGTACCCGGTGATCGTTGACGCGGGTGTCGGGACGGCGAGCGACGTTGCAATCGCGATGGAAATCGGCGCCGATGGCGTGCTTCTGAACACGGGGATCGCGCACGCCGCGGACGCGGAGCGTATGGCCCACGCGATGAGGCTGGCGTGCGTAGCGGGATATCACGCGGCGCGGTCGGGGCGTATAGAGAAGAAGCGGTACGCGAGCGCGTCCTCGCCATGGGAAGGCGCGATCGGGCAAATCCCAGGCGAGTGAGATCGCCTGGATGCATTAACGATCGTACCATTTTTGGATTATGGTAATTTCTGTTTAGCCGCGGGGGAGTCTTGGGTGATTCCCAGCCGTGGAGTCGGCCTCCGTGCCCGCCGGGTTGTGCTTGGCTGGGATGCTGTTCACAGGCCGGCGGGGAAGCATGTCCCAGTGTTTGTTATGTTATTATCTTCATGCGGGGCTCATGCCGCGTGTGAGTTGCAGGACGCGATCGGCCTGGCGGCGGCGAACGGTTTCGAGGATCAGCCGGGGTATGCGCCATGCGCCGTCGGCCTCGGCCTGGTCCTCGGTGACGGTCGCGCAGCGCTCCTGGATGCACTGGTATATAAGTTTGAACGCGTCGCGCGGCTGACGCATCTGCTCGAGAGCGTCGATCACATCCTGCTTGCGAACGTCTTCGTCGAAGAGATCACCCAGCGTGAGCGGGCGGTTGTCCTGCACCCGGCACGCGCGCATCCGAGCGGTGCAGAGGTCGTAGAGCGTCGCGCCGGTCCACGAAAGATTCTCGATAAGATTCTGTTTGTCCAACCGCGCTTCCTGGAAGAATACGGACGATTCACGAAAGAGGAGGTGGCGCAGTTCGATGGGCAGGAGGAGTTTCAGGCCCACGCTGTCCATCTGAAGAAACTTGCTGGACATCATCGGCCATACGATCGAACGCATGCGGTCGGGGTCGCCGCTGACGAGGGTCGGCTCGTCTATGCGATCGACGACGATGATCACGTTTGAAAAACCGACGGACCGCGCGGCTTCGCGGAGTCTATCGAACATCTCGAAGCGTGAATCTTCGCTCGGGGCCATCGGCGCGAGCGCCCTCCAGCCGCGCGGCAGGGCGGCGAGCGAGCGTGCGAACGACGAGGCTGATCTTTCGATCACGCGCACTCGCCGCGCGACCCGTCGGCCGAATCGTGCTCCGAGCCAGGGCGTAAGGATGAACCGCGCGATGAGCGCTAGCGCCCACGCCGCGGCGAGCGAACCGACTCCGAACGTCCATACCGGCACATCGAGCGGGACCGCCTGCTGAAAGTAAAGCCATGCTCCGAGTAACGTCGGCGGGATCCATCCGAGCGCGGCAGCGACCGACCATGCGTCGCGTGAGCGATCGCCGGGAGCCGCGAGGAGCCGTCGCAGCCGCCGGGTTCGCGCGGGAGCTTCGAGCGGGCGGTCGTAGACAGCCTGTAGCAGGACGATGTCGGCGCGCGTCATCGGCGCAGATCGGCGGATTTTTTTCAGGCGGGCGCGAGTGACGGCGTCACGCGAGAGAAGGGAATCGACAAGCGGAGCGGTCGCAGCGTGCAGGATCGCGTCCATAACGTCGGCCAGCCGCCAGCTTGCGAGCGCCTCGGCGGTCCCGCCGGCGCCCTCGGCGCGCTGCCTGGCGACGAAGCGGTCCAGCGCGGGATTAAGATCATCGAACGCGATCAGAAGCACGGATTTATCAGGATTCTTCTCGTTCCACGCGGCGACCCGCTGCTCAATCTGCATGCGGATCGCGGTTTTACCGCTGCCTTTTTCGCCGAAGACAATGCTCGTGGCGGGGCGTGCGAGATCGCCGAGGATTTTCTCGAAGTCGGGATGTGCCGCAGCGTCGGGCGCGAGGCGCGCGAAGACCCCGTCGTGCCGGGCTTCCTCGGCGCTGAAGGGGTTTTCCTTCAGCCCCCAGTGATCGAAGAATCGCGCGACGTTCACTTGTGCTGGAGCTCCGGTCGGGTGTCAATGATCGACGCGCGTGCCGAGCATCGGCGCGATCTCGTCGGTCATGTGTTGTGCTAGTTCTGACGTGCGTGCTTCGAGGTTGAGGCGCAGAAGCGGCTCGGTGTTGCTTTTGCGGATGTTGGCCCACCACCCCTCGGTGTCGAAGCAGTCAACAGTGACGCCGTCGAGTTCGTCGATCGAGCCGCGTTCGGCGAACGTCGCGCGGACGCGTGCGAGCGCTGCGTCCTTGTCGTCAACCTCGAAGTTGATCTCGCCGGACTGCGCATATCGGGCGATCGGTGCAAGGATCTGGCTCATGGGCTTGCCGTCACACGCCAGTGCGGAGACGACGACCGCCATCGCGATCGCGCCCGAGTCCGCGTAAAAGTTGTCGCGGAAATAGAAGTGCCCGGAGAGTTCCCCGCCGAACGCGCCGCGATGCTCACGGAGGGTTTTCTTCATGAACACGTGGCCGACCCGGCCGCGAACGGGGACGCCGCCGGCGCTTTCGACCTCTTCCTGCACGGCCTTACTCGATCGCAGGTCGTAGACGACGGCAGACCCTGGCGAGCGGGCGAGGAACTCGCGCGCCAGCCACGCGGTCAGGATGTCGCACCCGACCACGGCGCCGCGCTCGTCGACGACGACGCAGCGGTCGGCGTCGCCGTCGAAGCACACACCGAGATCAGCGCTATGCTCGACAACAGCTCTTTGCAGATCGCGCAGGTTTGCAGCTACCAGCGGGTTCGGCTCGTGCGCGAAGACGCCGGATTCGTTATCGAAGTGGATCGGGATGATCTTCAAGCCGGGAATAGCGCCGGTATCGCCGAAGACCTTCGGGACCATCGTCCCGGCCATGCCGTTGGACGCATCGACGACGACGGTGACCGGGTTCTGCGCGATCGCAGCCGCGTTGATCATGCGGGCGACGTGGGCGCGGTACTCGCTCCAGAGATCGGCCTGCTCGGTCTGTCCGCCGATGGGTGAATTCAGGTCAGCGTCGGAGGCGAGCGTGCGGATTTTTTCTAGACCGCTGTCGCGACCGACGGGCGAACCGCCCGGGCCGGAGACCTTGAAACCGTTGTATTGGGGCGGGTTATGGCTGGCGGTGACCATTACGCCGCCGGTCGCGCTGAGGTGATTGATCGCGAAGGTGACGAAAGGGGTGTCCACGCGGCCGACATCTATGACGTGCCGGCCGCCGCGGCGTAAGCCGGTGATGAGGCGATCGGCGATCGCGGGGCTAGAGGCGCGCATGTCGCGTCCGACGATGACAGGGCCGTCATCGAGCGTGCGGAAATAGGCTGCGCACCCGGCGCCGATGCGTTCGGCTGCGGGTTCATCGAGGGCGTCAGGGACTACACCGCGGATGTCGTACGCTTTGAAAATCGACTCGAACATGATCCCTCGTTTGGTATGCGGTTAGTCGGACGCCGATGTTATTCGACAGGATACTCATCGACCGTCGCTGCACGTCGGCTCGAATCGCGATCGTCGCGCATCGCATCGACGACGCCCGCGGGGAGAGCCGCGAGAAAGGCCCGCCCGTACGGCTTGGTGAGGATGCGGGGATCGAGCACGACGACGCGGCCGCGATCGGTAGCACTGCGGACGAGGCGCCCGAATCCCTGCTTGAAACGTATGACCGCGCGAGGGAGGGAGTCGGCTTTGAACGGATCCCCGCCGCGCGACCGGATGAGTTCCGATCGCGCCTCGACGATGGGCCGATCGGGGGGGTCGAAGGGGAGGCGCGTGATGATGATGTTGCGTAGGGCCTCGCCGCGGACATCGACGCCCATCCAGAACGACGCGGCGCCGAGCAGCACGCCGCGCTGCGCGGATCGGAACCCGTCGAGCATCTCCCCGCGTGGGCCGTTGCGTCCCTGGGCCCACATCGGCATGCCGCGCTCGGTGAGCGCGGGCGCGATCAGGTCGGCGACTCGGTTCAGCAATACATAACTTGTAAAGAGGACGAACGCGCCGCCGTCGGTCTCGTCGATGTGCGCGAGCGCCGCGTCCGCTATCGCGCCCGAGAATGCGGGGTCGCCGGGGTCGGGGATGGTCGTGTCGACGATGAGGCGGACCAGGCCGGCGAGATCGAACGGGCTTCCGAGTGCGAGCGTCGCGGGATCGTCGCAGCCGACCCGGCCGGCGACGTGCGCGAACGACCCGCCCGCAGTGGTGAGTGTCGCGCTCGTGAGGACGACGGAACGTTCGCCGTCGAAGAGAGTTTCGCGGAGCGCCGGGGCGACTTCGACCGGCGAGCACGCGAGCGTGGCGCGAACGCCGCGATCCTGCCGCTTGGCCTCGGCCCAGTAGGCGCAGCCCGGGAGCGCGCGTTCGGTGAGGGCTTCCGCGTCGTCGGCGATCGTCGCGGCGCGATCGACAAAAGCAGCGATCTCGAACTTGTCGTCGTCGCGGGTGGCGTCTTCGCGAAGGCGTTTGAGGTGGAGCGCGAGATCGCGGAGGGCGGGGGTGAGGGGGTTATCGATCTCGTCGTCGTCGCGGAGCCGGCGAGTCAGCCCGGCTCCGTCACGGGACGAGCCGCGCTGCGCGAGGTCTGCTACACGATCGAAGAAGATGCGGGCGGATTCGCCCGCGGCGACAGTCGCCGCGATGGCCCGGCGGACCGGCTCGGCCTCGGGCGCCAGGCCCAGCGACGCGAGCAGCCCGCGTCCGCGACGCTCTTCATAAAGCGATGTAATAAGCCGCTGCACGCGCCACTCGCTCAGCGAGACGCCGAAGTGGTCGGACGCTACGTCTTCGAGGGCGTGGGCTTCGTCGACGATAACGTGCGCGTAGTCGGGCAGCAGGGCCACGCCGCGACGACGGAGGGCGAGGTCGCTGCACAGGATCGCGTGGTTGCAGACCAGGAGGTCGGCGCCTTCCATTTCGCGCCGGGCGCGCTGGAAGAAACATGCTTTGTAAGTCGGGCACGCTCGGCCCATGCAGTTGCCGGCGTCGGAGTGGGCACGCTCCCATACCGCCGGTCGTTCGAGCGGCGGGAGCGTCGCGAGCGTGCCGTCGGCCGTGTCGTAGGCCCAGTCTTCGATGACGTGCAGCGAACGACGCTCGGCGGGGTCGGAGATCAGACGGTCCTGACGCTCCGACGCGAGTTTCAGGCGGCGTATAGACAGGTAATTGCCGCGACCTTTGACGAGCGCGGCGCGGAACGAGCGCGGTTCGGACGCCGATTCGAGGACCGCGCGGATCGCGGGCAGATCTTTGTTCATGATCTGCTCCTGGAGCGCGATCGTGTTGGTGGCGATGACTACGCGCTCGTGCCGATCGGCGGCGGCGAGCGCGGCTGGGAGAAGATAGGCGAAGGACTTGCCGACGCCGGTCCCGGCTTCGACCAGCAGCCGACCGCGATTGTTAATAATGCGAGCGACAGCCTCGGCCATGGTCCGCTGCTCGGGGCGCGGCTCGTACGAACCGCCCAGCACCCGAGCGATCGGGCCGTCCGGATCGAACCATGACTCGACAATCGGCATCGGGAGAGTGTACGGCAGGCCCGCGGGTTAGTGCGTCGGGACGGCGGGGATCGAGTTGTTCTTGTTGCAGGGAGTTCTGATGGCTGAAGCATCATCGATCGTACGGGCGAGACGCCGGCGCCACTGTTTAATTTAGTTATCGATATTCGGCTGGCGCGAAAAGGCTTCGGGTTCAGAGCGGCGTATCGGTTATAAGGGATCGCGCTTCGGTTCGCCCGGCCGACGGGGGAAGTCGCGCGGGGTAGGCGCTTCCTTCTCGATCACGACGATCGTGCCCGTCGGGGTGGCGACGAGGTCCGCCACCGAGCAGCGCAGCCGATCGAGCGCGGAGTTGGCGTCGCGGATTTCGGCCTGGGCTTTCTCACCTTTGATGAAAAGCCCGAAGCCGCCGGGACGGACCAGGGGCATGACTAGTTCGAGCGCGACGCGCAGCGGGCCGAGCGCCCGCGCAGTCGCTGCGGCGTGACGGTCGCGCAGCGCGGCGTCGCGGCCGGCGTCCTCGGCCCGGGTTGAATGGATCGTGACGTTGGGCAGGGCGAGCGCGTCGGCGGTTTCCTCCAGAAACCGCGCTTTTTTCCCTGTGGATTCGATCAGAGTGAACCGGAGTTCGGGCAGCGCGATCGCCAGGACCAGCCCGGGCGCCCCCCCCCCGCTGCCCACGTCGGCGATCGGCTCGCTCGCGTCGAGCGCCGCCAGCATGGGCATCAGCGTCAGTGAATCGAGGATGTGGCGGGTCCAGGCCTGGTCGGGGTCGCGGATCGCGGTGAGGTTGAAGTGCGTGTTCGCGTCGAGCAGGCGGTCGAGGTAATCGCTGAAGCGCTCGATGTCGCCGGGGTCGAAGGCGACGCCGATCTCCTCGGCTAGGGTGAAAAACTCTTCGGGCGGGGCGGGCATGAGGGATCGGCTCCGGCGCCGCGCACTCGCGGGCGGCGGGCATCATAATCCACGCATGAATCCACGCATGAATCGTTCGATCATGGGAGTGTTGCTGCTCGGAATGAGCTTGATGTTCGGCTTCGGCTGTGCGGCGCCAGGCGCGGGAACGAGATCGCTCGACGCCGCGACCGAGCGCGCCCTCGCCGCCGATGTCGCCGATACTCTCGATGCGCTCCATCACGCCGCAGCGACGGCGGACGAAAGCGTGTACTTCGACTTGTTCGCGGCGGACGCTGTGTTCCTGGGGACGGACGGGACGGAGCGGTGGACGATCGCGGAGTTCCGCGCGTACGCGGAGCCGTATTTTCAGCGGGACTCCGCGTGGGTGTACCGGGCGCTCGATCGGCGTGTGACGATCGATCCGGGCGGCGGCGTCGCGTGGTTCGACGAGCGGCTGTGGAACGACCGGCTCGGGGAGACACGCGGATCGGGCGTGCTCCGGCGCGTCGGCGGCGCGTGGAAGATCCAGCAGTATAATCTTACGATGCTGATCCCGAACGAGCACGCGGACGCGGTCGCTCGGCTGATTCGGGGTGGCTCGCGCTGATACGCGCGGGCGGCGGGGCGGTTATTCGTCGTCGCCGAACTCGAAGCTTTTTCGCGCGAGGTAGGCGGGGCGGCGCATCGCGACGTTCCATACAAGCCCGACCATCGCGTACGCGGCGACGAGGCTGGACCCGCCGTAGGACACGAATGGGAGTGTCATGCCGGTGATGGGGGCGAGTCCGACGGTCATGGCGATATTGATGAAAGCCTGAGTGCCGAGGATCGCGGCGAGTCCGACGACTACTAGGCGTCCGAAAGGGTCTTTGCATCCCGCGGCGACGAGCATCGCGCCGGCGATCCAGGCTATGTACAAAGAGATGGTGGCGATCGCGCCGACGAGGCCGAATCTGTTGACGATGACCGCGAAGATCATGTCGTTGTGGTCTTCGGGGAGGTTGTTGAAGTCGATGATCGCGCGGCTTTTTTCCGCGCCTTGGCCGGCGAGTCCGCCCGCGCCGATGAGAGTTATAGCCTGGAAACCTTGATAGTTGATGGAGTCGGCGTTTCGGCGGTCGCCGCGGATCTGGTTCCACATCGCGTGGACGCGGTCGCGCTGGTGCGGGCGGAGGACGGGGTACATCGCGGGGGCGAGCATCGCCGCGGCGAGCACGAGCAGCGCCATGTGTCTGAGTTTCGCCCCGGCGGCGACGAGGACGGCGAAGAAGGTCGGGATGAAAAGGAGAGCGGTCCCGAGGTCCGGCTCGACGACGATGAGGGCCATCGGGACGAATGTCAGCGCGAGCGGCGGTGCAAGCCCGCGGAGCCGGCGGTAATTCTTGCGGAATCTTAGGTAGCGGGCCAGGATCAGGACATAAACTATCTTTGCGATCTCGCTGGGCTGGAAGTCGGCGACGCCGAGGCTGATCCAGCGCCGCGCGCCGTTGCGGGGCTTGACGATCCACTCGGGAACGAACGGGACGAGGACGAGCAGCAACATCGCGATGGTCGCGGCGACGAGCGCGGGCGTCATCCGCCCGACCCATTTGTAATGAGGGGCCGCGGCGATCGAGGCGGCGAGCAGCCCGACCGGGAGAAATATAAGTTGCTTGAGCGCGTAGGCCCCGACTCCGGCGGCGTTTGTGCCCGCGGTGAGGTTGATGCTGACGATCCCGAGGGTGGTCAGGCCGAGCGATGCGCCGAGGCAGATCCACGCGGGGTGACGCCAGAGAACGTTTGGCGTGCGTGAAGCTCGCGAGGTCTCGTGGAGCCTCGCGTCGTTCCAGCGGATGACGCCCGGCGCGCCGGGGTTCATTGCGAAGCCCCGTCGAAATAGCCGAGACGTTTGATCGCGTGGACGGCCTGATTGGCGATAGGTCCGGCGACGCGGCCGCCGCTGCCGCCGTATTCGACGACGACGGCGATGGCGTGGGTGTATGGACCGTTCTCGGGGCCGGCGAGGACAACGGTCCAGGAGTGATCGCCGGATCTGAGGACAGGTCGGGTTGAGCCTTCGGGAGCGTCGCCGAAGATCGGCCCGGATTGGGCCGTGCCGGTTTTCCCGGCGATGCGGACGCCGGGGACATTGAAGATCCGCTGCTGCCCGGTCGGAAGGACGTAGTGATGCCCGGTGCCGGCGGGGTCGTTGACGCCTTTCTTAAGACCGGCGAGTGCTTCG
>CAZTEE010000047.1:0-2924 GCA_964611775.1 uncultured Phycisphaeraceae bacterium
GCACCTGTCGCCGCGGGAAGGACGCCGTACTTGGTGTCCTCGGCGGCGACGTTCCTTAGTTTATAAAACTCGACTACGAAGGTCTCCTCGCGGGCCTGGTCGGCGAACTCGTCGACGAGGGCGCGGACCTGTGTGTGCTGGGAGTCCGTCCCGTAATAGGTGAATGATTCGGCGTCGGCGCCGCCGAGCACGAACCCGGCGCCGAGACCCTCGCTCCCGCCCGCGCGGGCGGCGCCCCCGGCGCCCGCGCCGGACTGCATGATCGGCCCGAGGCCTTGCCTGGCGCCGACCTGGCATATCTCCGCAGCGGTGGGGCCGGCGAAGTAACGCCGGACCACCAGCCGAGTCGGCGTGTCGACGACGCCCACGTAGCGCGCGACTTCGCCCGCCTCCTCCGCCGACCCGCGATAGATCAGCGCGTTCGACGGGCGGTCAATCAGCAGGCGATCGCGGAGATTCCCAAGCCCGCCCGCGCGGGCCGCAGCGGCGCCCGGCGCGCCCTGCACGGACTGCCCCGTCGCCGCCGCCGACTGCGTCGCCTGACCCGTCAGTTCGAGTATCCGCGTCTTGGCCTCGGCGGCGGCGATGTGTATAAGGTCAAACCGGTGCAATTCCTGCGACCGGACCTCGAGGCTCATACGCTCGACGACGGCCGAGATCGCCTGGTTGATCCGAGGCGGGGCGGTTGAAATGATCAGCCCCAACTCGTCGAGATAAACTATCTTCGCGCCCTCGGCGCCCACCGCGGACGTGATCGCGTTCTGGATGCTCGTCGGCGTCAGCAGCGGTGTCCGGATGATCCGCGTCGGGCTGAACTCGCCCTCGCTCATGTCCACCGGCGCCCGGGCCGAGGGCATAACCGTGAAGAAACCCGCCGGGCTTCGGAATATCCCGTAGTTCTGAGGCGCCAGCAGCGTCTCGAGCAGCGGCAGGAGTTCCGATCGCGGGATGTCGATCGGAGCGCTGAACTCGACGGTGGACCCCGCCAGGGCCGCCCCTTCCGTCTGCATGATGATCACGCCGAGTTCCGACGCGACGAAGTCGATCAGAGCCGACAGGGAGATCGGCTCCGCGAAAGCGCTGAACGAGACCATCGGCTCGGGCGCCGGCGCCTCGGCCCCGGCGTCCCCGGGCAAGGCGTCTGCACGGTCCGCGGGTTGGTCGGCGCGTTGGTCGTCCCCGGCTCGGACCGCAGAGCGAGGCTCCGCCGGCGCGGGCTGACCCGTCGCGCTCCCCGCCGACATCGCCAGGCCGGCGCACACCGCCAGCAGCCCGGCGTTGAGAGTGTGCGGGCGGGCTTCGCGGGGGTCGGGTCGTGTCACTGCGGTCGGTCCTTTCTGTATCTCCGGTCGCGGGCCGCCGCTGGTTGCTGGTCGGCGACGATACCATCGGCCGATGCGCGTAGTCAGCCTCGTCCCCTCGGCCACTGAGACGCTCTGCCTCTTCGGCGGTTCCGGGATATTGGTCGGCCGCAGCCACGAGTGCGACCACCCCGCGGACATACTCGATCGACCGATCCTGACCGCACAGACCACAGAGCCCGGCGCCGACCCCGCCGCGATCGACGCTCACGTCCGCGCCGAACTCGCCGCGGGCCGATCGCTATATCGGCTCGACACGGATCTCCTCGTCGATCTCCGGCCGGACCTCATCCTCACTCAAGACCTCTGCTCGGTGTGCTCGATCGACCTCACCGCGGTACGCCGGATCGCCGCCGATCTGCCCAGCCCCGCGAGAGTCATCAGCCTGAACCCGACGACGTTCGAAGGCGTGCTCGACGACGTGCTGACCGTCGGCGCCGCAGTCGGCATGGAAGTTCAGTCTCAGCAGGCACTTGTGCGACTACGCGAGCGTTTTTACCGAGCCGCGGAGCGTATCCCCGCGTTCCTCGACGGGCCGAGCGTCGCGTTTCTCGAATGGACCGACCCACTCTTCGCGGGCGGGCACTGGACGCCGCAACTAGTCGAGCGGGCCGGGGGCCAGCACCCGCTGAACCCCACTCGGCCGGCGCCGGGCGTCGGATCGGGATTCGCGGCGCAGATGGACGGGCGCATCGCCGGCCCGTCACGCCCGATCACACCCGCGGAACTGGTCGATTCCCAGCCCGAGTCGATCATCATCTGCCCTTGCGGCGTGGGCCTCGCTGACGCCGAGCAGGCCGCCGCGACACTCGCCGCTGCACCGTGGTGGAACGACCTGCCCGCAGTCCGAGCCGGGCGGGTCGCCGTCGTCGACGGGAACCAGATGTTCAGCCGCCCCGGACCCAGGCTCGTCGACGCGTTCGAATGGCTCGTCGGCTGGCTAAACGACCGCCCGGACCTGATCCCGCCGGGCTTCCCTTGGAAAACGCCAACCCGGCCGCACGCGCGCCCCGCCCGTGCGTAAACAAACACCACACCAGCGGCGCGGGCGTCCCGCCCGTGCGCCAAACCCCGACACTAGTGTCACATCACGCAGGCACGCCGACGCCAACAAACATGCATCCAGGCTCATCTGATAAACACAATCCGGCTCGCACGGGCGAGACGCCCGTGCCACCATCCAACGCTCGCGTCGCGGCTCTCAACCGGCCCGGTCGATCCCAGACTCGCACAACGCCTCACACCCACCAGCGAACCAAAACAAAGATAAGCAAAATCAATTGACCCCGCGCCCACGACCATGCCGATCCGCCGCGGCCCGGCTCTTCCCGACACTCATCGCGTGCGCATCGATCGAATGCACGCAGGCGCAGCCCGCTCTCGAACTTATAACTGTTCGCGCCGTGCAACCCGACGCCGAGCATCCCGAGGGTTTCGGCGGGATCAGCGGCCTCGCGTACGACGCCCGCACCGAGCGCTGGCTCGCCGTGCGCGACCACCCCGCGATCATATATGAACTTATATTTCCCCCCGCCGACGCGGCCCGAGATTCGTCTGTCGTGG
>CAZTEE010000047.1:2934-4843 GCA_964611775.1 uncultured Phycisphaeraceae bacterium
TGGCCCGCCGGATCGCGTTCCTCCCGGGCGACGCCCGCGACGCCGAGGCCGTCGCCACCGCGCCAGACGGATCGTGGTTCGTCGCGTTCGAAGCGCCCGCGACCGCGATCCGTTTCGATCGCGATTTCCTCCGCGCGACGGAACTCCGCGCCGCCCGCGATGCCGGCGTCGGGCTTTTATCCAACAAATCCTGGGAATCCGCCGCGATCCTCCCGTCCGATCCGCCGACAATGCTTCTTATAAGTGAGACCGGCCTCGCGCCGACGCCCGACGACCCCGCACGCATCCGCCGCGCTCGAGCGGTTCTTTTCGACCCCGCGCGCGACGCCGAACTTGCGCGCGGCGTCTACAACATCAGCCCGCCCGCCGACTTCCCGCTCGGCGGCGCCGGCGTCACCGAGATCGCACCCATCGGCTCACGCCGATTCCTGTCGCTAGAACGCACTGTCACCCCCGCGCGCGGGTTCGACGGCGTGTTGTTTCTCGTGGAATTAAGCCGTGACAACGGCTCGCTCCACTTCACCAAACATCGGCTCGCGACGCTGCGCGAACTCGGTGTGACGAATCCGGGCAATGTCGAAGCCATGGCGCTCGGACCGCAGAACGCCGACGGCTCGCGCACACTCGTCATCATCAACGACGACAACCTCGGCGCAGGAACTCCGCCCGGGACACGCGCGATCTTCCTTCGCTTCACGCGTTGATCCGCACGCCCGGCGCTACAGCGACAGCGAACCGAACCCGGTAAGGCCGATCGGCTCCTTCGTATAGAACGGCTCCGCCGCCGACACGCCCATCCGGCTGCCGAAGTAACGCGACCCGGCCTCGATCCAGTCGACCACGTGCGCGTTGGCGCGCACGAACTGCGTCTCGTACGCACGGATCGAACGTAATTTGGTTTCCAGTTGACCCGAGATGTCGAGCAGGAAGTTCGGGTCAGCAACCCAGCGCAGGTGCGTCGCGTAATAATAAAAAACCCAGCGCGGGTAGATCGGCTCGCCCGGCAGGTCGATCTTCGAGAGTTTCGCGTCGAACCGCGCGTCCTCGGCGATCCGCGTCACCGCGCGGTGGTCCGGGTGCGCGTCCTCGAAGAACGGAATAAAAAGAATCTGCGCCTGATGCTCGCGGATGACGCCCGCGACCGCGTGCCTGGCTTCGACCGTGTGCTCGACGAAACGGTTGGGAAGCCCCAGCAGGCGCCGACGCACCGGCGTCCCCGGCGCGGAGAGTATTTCCGCGGCGTGGGCCGCCTCGCGGGCCCGAGTCGCGGGGTCGCCCAGCGGTGTCGGCTCGCCGTTGGTCATGTCAAGCAGCAGCACGTCGTGCCCGTCGGCCGCGAGCCGGGCGATCGTGCCGCCCATCCCCGCTTCCTGATCGTCGGGGTGCGGGCCGATGACAAGTATTTTAGTCATAAGGTTATTTGCTCCGTGTTGAAGACGCACATTCTAGCGCATCATGGCGCGGTCGATGATCCGCCGAGCGTTGTCGCCCGGGGCACGGTCCCGAGCCGCGGCGAGGAAACGCCGGGCCGCCTCGGCGCCGCGATCCTTTGTGATGGCGGCGGCGAGATCGGCGGCGTCGTCACCGTAAGTATCAGCCCGCAGCCGGACGCTCAGCGCCGCGATCGCCCGGGCGTCCCCGCCCTCGAGCGCCGGCCGCAGCGCGAGCCATAACAGATCCGTCATTTCCTCATCACCGGAATCCGCCCGGCCGAGCCGTTCGACTGTCGCCAGCAGCGCGTCGATCTGACCCGTGCGCAGCAGCGGCCTCCACGCCGACCGCGCGACCTCCGGCGTGACGAGCGCGGGGTCCTCGAGCGCCGCCCGCGCCAGCCTCGCCGCGTCCGCGTCACGCCCGAGCATTGCAAGAAACGCCAGGCCCGCGGCGAGGTCGCGCTCGCGCAGCGCGT
>CAZTEE010000047.1:4853-10319 GCA_964611775.1 uncultured Phycisphaeraceae bacterium
ATCGTCCAGCCGCTCGGCGCCGGGCAGATCGGGCGGCGCCGACTCCGGCGCACGCGGTCCGAATGTTATAAGCGGATCACCGACATACAGCACGCGCCAGACTCTCCCGCGGTCGCGCGCGATCGCCGCCCCGAGCGGCGCCGGCGAGAACCACCGCTGCACCACACGCTCGGGCGTGTAAAACGCGCTGAGGAACGGCTCGTGAACGCTCCCGACGAATACATACGCGCCGCGGTCCAGCCACTGCCGGGCGATCGTGCGTGTGTCGTCGATCGCTGCGGCGCTGAAAGAGTGCACAAAGTGAACGATCGCCGGGCGCCAGAGCGCGGGCGTGTCGGACGCGGGGGCGGGGCCGCCGACCAGGTTGAACGCGCGGGCGCCGTTGCTCGAGTTGACATGAACGAACCCGGCCTCGACGCCGAGCCTCGCCCGGCTGCGCCAGTCGGGGATCGTCGTTCGCGGGTCCGCGCGCACGGCGAGGCCCGCGGCGGTCAGCAGGTCCGCCGCCGGCTCGATCTTATAAAGATTGAACGGCTCGCGGTCGCGGTACCCGTCAGCCAGCCACGCGGAATCGGGCTGCAGAAATAGCGCGCACATGGCGCGCCAGGCGGCCTCGGCCTCGTCGCCGATGACGATCCCCGCCCACCCCCACCGCTGCACGCCCGCGTGTCTCGGCGCCAGGTCCGTCAGCGACACCGGCCCGGGCGGGTCCTGCCCGTCGCGGTTCACACGCACCGGGATATTCAGACAGATCGTCAGCGCGTCGATCGTGTCGCCGATGGCGCGCCACTCGTAACCAAGCCCGTCGAGCCGATCCGCGATCTCCGCTAGAAGCCGATCGACATCCGCGCCCGCGACGCGCACGCCGACGGACCCCGCCGGCTTCTCGCGGACCCACACGATCGGCTGCCCGCGACCCGCGGCGAGCGCGACCGCCGCCGGCCAGGCGGGGTCGAACAGCGACGCGACCACTACGCCCGGCGGCGCGAAGCCGAGTTCATTCCAATGTTGACCGAGCGACGCCGAGTTCTCCGCGTTCCACGCTTGCGCGGCGGCGTCTGATATAAGGCGCTCGCGTTCGTCCGCCGAGACCGGCGCCGAGAGGTCATGCGACCCGTCGCCCGGCCAGCGCACCACGGACGCCGGCTCGAACGCGCGCACGAACCGCGCCACCCGCGCCCGGCTCTTTTCCGAACCATCGTCGATCAGCACGGGAAACCGAGATTCGAGCGACCACCGCGCGACCGCGTCGAGATACGCGTCCGGCGTGGGCACCAGCACGACCGTCCGCGCTACGGGCAGCAGCCGCCGGGCGTGCTCGACGCGGGCCCCGAGCCGAACCTCTGCGGGCAGACGATCTATCGGGATCGCCGCGGGCAACTCGGAGCCCGGCGCCGCAGCCGGGCCGGTGTCCTGCGCGGACGCGGCGGCGACCATCATCAAAGTAGTTACAAAAATAATATTATACTTTGCCGCCCGTCTCCCACGCGCCGGGCCGAGCCGGAGAAATCTCGTGAATTCCTCTCTCAAAACGGCCTCTTCGTCGGGTTCGGCGTGAGGTTATCGCGCCCGGGGATGAAGAGGTCGGCGATCTCGATCGCCTCGGCGAGCGACTCCCTGGCGCGGGGCACGTCCCCGGCGCCGGGCAGCACCATACCGCGATGGAGGTGCTCGACGGTCGCAACCGCGTCGCCGGCGATCAGCGTCGTCTCGCGGGCGCCGCCGATCAGCACCCCGCACATGCCCGGCGTCACGCCCGGCAGGGGGAACAGGTCCACACCCGGCGCGAGCGAGTCCGCCGCGGGTCGGCATCGTCGCAGCACCGCGGCGTCGCGCGCCAGCGTCTCGGCTAAATCGTCGTCGCCCGCGTCCTTGGCGCGGGTGATCGCGTCGAACAGCCCCGCGCCGACGGCCTCGCGTTCGGGCTCGTGGATGAGCCAGTGCGCGTCGTCGAACGCGCGCACGCCGCGCCAGACATCGGGCTTGAACGATGTAAGAAATACGTGCGTCACATCGCCCACGCCGATCCCCGCGCGCTCGCCGAGCCTCGCCGCGATGATCTCGCCGGGCAGCCCGGGGTCGATCAGCAGCACGACATCGCCCGCGCGGACGAGCGTCGTCGTCGCGTGGCCGGCGCGGACGGGGGCGCGTTCGTCCCAAAGCGGGTGAGCGGCGAGAGCGCCGATGCTGATTACTCGGGTGTCGATCATGTCTTCATTGAAGCCGCCCGCGCGGCCCGGCGTCGAGTTCAGGCGCCGTCGAGAAGCCGGCGCAGCGCCTCGGGGTTTTCGTGTTTCTTCTCCTCGAGCCGGCGGACGACCAGCGGCGGGCACATCGGCGCGAGGATGGAAAGATCCTCGCCCATCGCGGTGATCTGCTTAATCAGGCTCGACGAGGTGTACGCGAACGACTGCCCGGCTACGACGAACGCCGTCTCGATCCCCGCGACCTCGCGGTTGGTGATGGCCTGCTGGACTTCGTTCTGGAGGTCGGCGAGGTTGCGCACGCCGCGGAGGATGACCGAGGCGCCGGCCTCGCGCGCGAAATCGACCGTCAGCCCGGCGAAGGAGCACACCTCAACCTCGGCGCCGACCGGATCGGAGCGCTCGATCTCGGCGACGAGTTCGACGAGCATCTCAACACGTTCATCCGGCGAGAACAACGGCTGCTTCCCAGGATGCCGGCCCACGCCGACGATCACCGCGTCGAAGAGCCGGCGTCCCCGGCGGATAACGTCTAGGTGGCCGAGCGTCGGCGGATCGAACGAGCCGGGATATATCGCGACGTGCCTGCGGTCGGTGGGCATGCGGGCAGTGTACGCGGGGCGGTGGCGGGAGAGCCGCGGGTCAGAACGGCGGGGCGCCGCCGTTGTCGCCCGCGCCCTGATCCATCAGCCCCTGCGCCTGCTGGGCGAGCGTGCCGAGCGTCTTAATAACCGGCGCGGGTACGAACACGCCGAGCATCGCCGCGGACCGATCGGTCGTCACGCCCATGCCGATCGGCGGGAGCGCGGGCGGGAGATCGAGCGCGACGGGCATCCCGAACATCGCGGCGAGTTGCAGCCCCTGCCGGAGCACGCTGTGCAGGCCGAGGTACATCTCCATCGTGCGCCCTTCGGGCAGTCGCTCGGCGACCATGGACAGCCCTCGATCGTCGGCGAGGGAGTTCTGCCCTTTTTCCGCAGCGAAACAGGCGGAGAGGAGGAGGCTGTTGCGACCGACCGTCGCGTACAGGCCGCGATCGCCCGGTGCGTAGTATCCGCCCGCACCGCCCGGGCCGAAGAGGGACATCATCACCTGCTGCGCCATCGCGCCGGCGAAGGGGTCCGCACCGGCCGGCGGGACGGGCGTCGCGCTCCATGAATCGGTGTTGACGCCGTCGATCTGCGTGGCGTTTTCCTGGAACGCCAGCTTCATCGTGCCGCCGGCCTGCACCGCGTCTTTCATAAACGCGCGGACGCTTTTCATCGTCTCGGCGGCGTCGTCCACGGCGATGAACGCGGCGGAGTTCGCCAGCACGCCGCCCAGCAGCCCGCCCTGGCTCTCGAAGACTGCGAACGCCTGACCGCGGACGTGCCCGAGCAGTTCGCCCATCGCGCCCACGCCCAGGCCGGGCATGAACACATCCAGTTTCATGTCGCCCATCGCCTGCATGACACGCCGGCCGAGCGCGGTCGAGTAATCCCCGGCGTACGCGAAGATGAACGGCTGCCTGGGGAGCGCCTTGAGCAAACCCCGGCTGTCACCCCGCGCCGTGAAGATCTTGCCCATCTCGCTCGCCGGCTCGAAGTCCATCGAAAAATCCATGCCCATCCCGGTCGCACCGGCGTTCATGCCGAGCACAAGCGCACGCCCGTCGCGCGAGACCGCTTCGAGCAAGTCACGCATCCGCTCGGCCTGTGCGACGATGTTGTCGGTCTGGTCGGCGGGCGCGAACTGGGCCATGTCTTCGATGGTCTCGTTCAAGCCTGCGAGTGCCTGCTCGTTGAGCATCTCGAGCAGCGGCTTCTTGATAAGAATCGCCGCGTGCGAGCGTGTGAAGATGCTGTCGCCCACCGCGCCGACGCTCGCCTGATGGGCGGCTAGGCTCCCGCCGCGCGCATCGACCGCGGCGACGATCTCGCGGACCGGCCCGATCACCGCGTACCCGCCCTGCCCGGGCCGGGCGAAGAGGATCTCGCCGGTCTCGATCTCGAAGCGGATGAGGTCGCCGTCGGGAACGCCGCCGAGCGCCGCGGCCATCTCGGCGAAGTTTGTCACGGGGAGCAGCAGGACGGCCGGGGGCATGTCCGCTTCGAGGTCGCCGGGCATCAGCGCGATCGCGGCGGGCTTGGTCAGGTCGATCGCCTCGCCTAGCCCGATCCGCCGGAGCAGTTCCGACGGGGTGGCGATCGCTGGCAGTTCCACCGACCCGAGCAACTGCGAGATATCGCGGTCCACCTCGCCGAGCGGGCGCGTCGTCAAAACCGCGACTGCGTCGGCGGGAACACGATCAAAGATCGCCGGGAGCGCCGCCAGCGACGCCGAGATCGGGGCGAACACGCCGACTAAGACGCCGACTAAGACGCCGGGAGCAATGCTGCGGTAGCGGTTGCGGATCATGATGATTTGCCTCGCTGTGGAGATCGGAGAAAACAGTGCGGGACCGTCGCCGATAGACGTGCAGAGGATTCCCGGCCCCTCACGGTCACTATATCGGCGCCGCCTCGGCGTGGATTCATTCAGACGCCTACAGGCGCCGGTTGTTCATTCGGCGACGCCGAGATCCTGTTTCGTGAAGATCGCGTCGAATCGGCATCCGGCTGCCTCGATCGCCTCGCGGGCGCCCTCCCGGCGGTCGATCGCGGCGAGCACGGCGAGCACCTCGGCGCCGGCGTCCCGGAGCACGGCGATCGCCTCCGCCGCCTGCCCGCCCGTGGTCGCCACGTCTTCGAGCAGGACGACGCGATCGCCGGGCTTGAGCGCGCCTTCGAGTTGCTTGGCCGTCCCGTAGTCCTTCTTCTGGTTCCTCACGAACACGAACGGCAGGCCGGTCGCTAGCCCGGTCGCCGTGACCAGCGGGATCCCGCCGAGTTCCGCTCCCGCGAGCCGATCAACCCCCTGATCGGCCGCGATCGCGCTCACGCGATCGGCGAACAGCCCGGCCAGCGGGGCGAGCAGCTCCGGCCTGGTGGTGAAAAGATACTTATCAAGATAGTACGACGAGCGACGCCCGGAGCGCAGCGTGAAGTCGCCGCGCAAGAGCGCCGCCGACGCTATCGCGTTCGCCAGTTCCGTACGATCCATGCCCGGAGCGTATCACCCAGCGGCAATAATCGCAGCCGAAGACAGACTCATCCCCGCCCGCGCGGGTCGCCGTCGCGTTCGATCTCGATCTCCTCGATCGTCGTACGCCGGAGCACGACCTTGCCTGCCGGCGAGTCGCGCTCTTCTTCCTCGACAGTCCGGCGGAACTCCCGGCGGTCGC
>CAZTEE010000048.1:0-8709 GCA_964611775.1 uncultured Phycisphaeraceae bacterium
GGCACGGGCGTCTCGCGCGTGCGCCGGCGAAACTTATGTAATTGCGACCGAAGATCACCCCCCGCCGGCCGGGGGTGGCTCGCGGTCCTGTTTCAGCCGTTCGACACGCGGACTAGCGCGTCGAGCGTGTCGGCGGCGGCGCCGGTGTGGACCGCCTCCCGCGCCAACGCCAGCGCCTCGGCCAGGTCGACGGCGGCGTCGGCGACGACCAGGGTCGCGGCGGCATTGAGCAACGCGATGTCGCGCGCGGCACGTGCGATCCCCGCGTTGGAGTTTATAAGAATCGAACGCGCGAGATCCGCCGCGGCGGCGAGGTCCGGCGCCCGCAGATCATCGAGCGTAACGCGGGGCAGGCCGAGGTCCGCCGCGTCGAACTCGTAAATCGAGGCAGCGCCGGGCGTGATTTCTGCGACGATGGTCGGGCCGGTGGTTGAGAGTTCGTCGAGGCCGTCGCGCGCGTGGACGACCATCGCGCGGTCGGCGCCGAGCCTCGCGAGCGCGAGCGCGATCGGCTCGACGAGCGCCGGTGAGTAGACGCCGAGGAGTTGCCGGGCGGCGCCCGCGGGGTTCGTCAGCGGGCCCAGGAGGTTGAAGATCGTCGGGAATCCGAGCGCGGCGCGTACCGGCGCCGCGTGCCTCATCGCCGGGTGATGCCGGACCGCGAACGAGAAGCACACGCCGGCCTCGGCGAGGCACGCGGCCTGGGTATGTATGTCGGCTTCTATATTCACGCCCAGCGCCGCGAGTGTTTCTGCGCTGCCGCGGCCCGTGCGTGAGCGGTTCCCGTGCTTGGCGACCGCGACGCCGCGCGATCGGCCCGCAGCGGCGGCGATGATCGCGGCGACGGTGGAGACATTGAAAGTCTTGGCGGCGCCGCCGGTCCCGCAGGTGTCGACGACGCGCGTGTCCGGCGCGAGCGAATCGGTCGGGACGCGCGCGACGTGCCGGCGCATCACGCGGGCGGCGCCGACGATCTCGTCGACCGTCGCGCCGCGACGCTGGATCAGGCTTAGAAGTGATGCGATCTGCGCGGCGTCGGCGTCGCCGCGGAGGATCGTTTCGAACGCGGCTTCGGACTGCGCCTCCGTCAGCGGAACGCCGGCGACGAGTTGGGCGAGCGTGTCGTGCATAAAACGCGGCCGAGGAAGTTGGGCGGTCGACGGAGTGTAGAGCATGCCAGGGCGCCGGCGGCGCGGACGATCATTATATTTTGGAGACGGGGCGGCGGTGTTGGTGTTCGCGCACAGGCGAGACGCGACTGCAGCCGTCGTGTCCGTCCCGGGGTGTGGTTGGTAGAGTGACGGCGTGAACCTCACGGACCTGACACTCGTCGAACTCCGCGACGCGATCGCCCGGCGTGACTGCTCGAGCGTCGAAGCCACGCGCGCTTCACTCGACCGCATCGACACCGCTGACGGCGCGATCCGCGCTTTCCTGCAAGTCTTCGAGGAGCGGGCCCTCGACGCCGCGATCGAGATCGACGCCCGGCTGGCGGGCGGGGGCGCCGCGGGTGTCGGCGCGCTCGCGGGCGTCCCGATCGCGATCAAGGACAACCTGTGCCTGGATTTCGGCAGGACGACCTGCGGCTCGCGGATCCTCGAATCGTACGAATCCCCCTTCACCGCGACGTGCGTGCAGCGGCTCATCGACGCCGGCGCCGTGATCGTGGGCAAGACCAACCTCGACGAGTTCGCGATGGGGTCGTCCACCGAGCGATCGGCGTTCGGCCCGACGCGCAACCCGTGGGACACGGCGCGCGTCCCGGGCGGGTCCAGCGGCGGGTCCGCGGCGGCCGTCGCGGCGCGGATGACGCCCGCCTCGCTCGGGTCGGACACGGGCGGGTCGATCCGGCAGCCCGCGGCTCACTGCGGGGTCGTCGGGATCAAGCCGACCTACGGCCGGGTCTCACGCTGGGGGCTTGTCGCGTTCGCGTCGAGTTTCGATCAGGTCGGCCCGTTCGCGCGCACTGTCGCCGATGCCGCGCTTCTGCTCGAAACGATCTGCGGCTTCGACCCGCTCGATTCGACCAGCGCGAACGCCCCCGCGCCATCTTTCTCCGCGACGCTCGAAGAACCGATCGCGGGGCTGCGGCTCGGCGTCCCGGCGCAGGCCCACAGCGACGACAACGACCCGGCGGTGCGCGAGGCTTTCGACGCCGCGACAAAGTTGTACGAATCGCTCGGCGCCGAGATCGTCCCGATCGATCTGCCGAACCTCGAGTACGGGATCGCGGCGTATTACATAATCGCCCCCGCCGAGGCCTCGACGAACCTGGCGCGGTACGACGGGATTCGCTACGGGCGTCGCGCGACGCTCCGCCCCGGGGAGGATCTCGAAACGCTCTACCGCCGGAGCCGCGGCGAGGGCTTCGGGCCCGAGGTCAAACGGCGGATCATGCTCGGGACGTACGCGCTCTCGGCGGGATATTACGACGCTTATTATAAGAAAGCGCTCCAGGCGCGGCGCGTGATCAAGGGCGACTTCGACCGCGCCTTCGCCGCGGGAGTCCACGCGGTGTTCATGCCCGCGACTCCCGGGCCGGCGTTCCGGCTCGGTGAAAAGTCCGCGGACCCCCTGGCGATGTACCTCGAGGACTTCTACACCGTCGCGGCGAACCTTGCGGGGCTGCCCGCGATGACGTTCCCGATCGGATTCGCTGCGGTGGGTGGGAAACGGCTTCCGATCGGGGGACAACTCGTCGCGCCGGCGTTCGACGAGGCGTCCATGCTCCGAGTAGCGCGGATGCACGAGCGCGCCACCGAATGGGCCGCCCAGAAACCCACGCTGTGAACGCTGTGAACGCGAAAGACCGGCCGATCGTCGGCGTCGATCTCGGCGGGACAAACATGCAGGCGGGCGTGGTCGGCCCGGGCGGCGCGATCCTCGCGCAGATCGGACGCAAGACCAAGGCCGACCTCGGCCCGGACGCGGTCTTCGATCGGCTCATCGGCGCAGCGGAAAACGTCGTCGCCGAGGCGGGGCTGAAGATCGGCGACCTCGCCGGGGTCGGGCTGGCGGTCGCAGCCGCGGTCGATGCGCAGCGGGGAGTGGCGCTCGAAGCCCCGAACCTCGGCTGGGTGGACTTCCCGCTCGCCGAGCGTGCCGCGGATCGGCTCGGCGTCCCGGTGTTTGTTGAGAACGACGTGAACGCCGCGGTCGTCGGCGAGCAGCGCTTCGGCGCGATCCGGGGCGAGCGCGAAGCGCTCGGCGTGTGGGTCGGGACGGGGATCGGGGGCGCGATCATCCTCGGCGGGAGTCTGCACCCCGGCGCCCTGGGGACCGCCGGCGAGTTCGGGCACGTCACGCTCCTGCCCGGCGCGCCCGAGGGCGTGCGCAAACTCGAAGACACCTGCTCGCGCTCCGCGATCGTAGATCGGCTGATCCGGCTGGCGCGGACGCGAAAAACAATATTGCTAGACCTCGTCAACGGCGACGCCGCGGCGATCCGCTCGGGCGTGGTCGCGCGGGCCTACGAAGCCGGCGACGAACTGACGCGATCGGTCGTGGACGAGGCGGCGGACCTCATCGGCGTCGCGGTCGGGTCCGCAGTGACGCTGCTGGGGACGCCCGTGGTGATCCTCGGGGGCGGGCTGACCGAGGCGCTCGGCGAGCCTTGGGTCCGCCGGATCGCAGCAGCGGCGCAGCGGCATGTTTTCCCCGAGCGGTCGAGGCGGGTACGGTTCGTGATGACCGGGCTGCGCGAGCGGGCGGGGATCCTCGGCGCCGCGAGCCTGGCGCGCGATCGTCTGGCCGACCCGGGCTGAAGAACAGCCCGGAAACAACCGAACGCACGGACAGCGGTATCGTAAAACGCACGACCTCCCGGGGATATCCCCCGATCGGGGCGTGACGCGGAGAGACGAGAATCATGCGAAGCATGTTCCGATACGTGGCGCCGATGCTCGTGGCGCTGTCGGTGTTCGCGGGTGTGGCGCGTGCTCAGATGGAGCCGGGCCTATGGCGAGGCGTGATCACGCTGCCGACGGGCGCGATGGCGTTCTCGGTGCTGGTTATCGACGACCCGGCAGCGGGCCAGCGGGCGACGATCGCGATCCCGATCCAAGGCGTAGCCGGGGCTGATCTGACGGGGCTTACCGTCGAAGGCCGGGCCGTGACTTTCCGCTTCGCGCCTTCGGGCGCGAGTTTCAGCGGCGAGCTGCGCGAGACCGGGCGTGAACTCGTCGGGACGCTCCGTCAGGCCGGGCAGTCGATGCCGTTCACCCTGCGGTACGTCGGCCCGGCAGCGGCGCACGACGACCCCGCGGCCGACGCATTGCCCGCGATCGAACCGGTCGCGCAGCGCTGGCGTGGTGTGGCGGAACTGCCGGGCGTGGAACTCGAGTTCATGATCCACGTCGAGCCGGCCCCGACGCCCACGGGCTGGCGCGGGACGGTCGACATCCCGCTCCAAGGCGTCCACGGCTTGGAACTGCGCGACGTCGCGCTCGGGAGCGAGATCCGATTCACGATCCGATCCGACGCCGCCGGGGCGCCCGCGCCCGCGATCTTCACATTAGAACGGACCAACGCCGACGAAGCCGAGGGTTCCTTCTCGCAGGCCGGGTCCGTCATGAACGTCCGGCTTCGTCGTGTCCACGACCCCGACGAGACCGTCGAACTCCCGCGCCCGCAGACCCCCAAGCCCCCGTTCCCCTACACCGAGCGCGACGTCGAGTATGCAAGCCCGGTTGACGGGGTGACGCTCGCGGGAACTCTGACACTGCCCCCGGGCGACGGCCCCCACCCTGCGGTTCTCTTCATCACCGGCTCGGGCGCCCAGGACCGCGACGAGACGATCGCCGGCCACAAGCCGTTCTGGGTTCTTGCCGATTTTCTCGCCCGGCTAGGCGTGGCGTCGTTGCGCGTAGATGATCGCGGCGTCGGTGGTTCCGGCGGCAACGCGCTCGAAGCGACGAGCGAGACCGTGGTCATGGACATAATCGCCGGCGCCGCGTTCCTCGCCGAACAGCCCGGGATCGACGCGGCGCGCATCGGGCTGCTCGGGCACAGCGAGGGCGGGTGGCTCGCGCCGATCGCGGCGTCGAGGACCGACCTGGTCGGTTTTCTTATATTGCTCGCGCCGCCCGGCGTCAGCGGCGGCGAACTCCTAATCATGCAGCGGCAGGCGATCCGCCAAGCCATCGGCGTCCCGCGGGAGCAGATCGAGTTGGAAACCCGGCTCCACACCGCGCTCGTCCGTGCGATCGCTTCGGACACGCCGGACGCGGACGTTCTCGAAGCGTTGCGTCTGCTGGCGCGCTTGGAGCGAGACGGGATGCCCGACGCGGAGGAGTACGCCGACCGCGTCGTGCGAGAGCAGGGACCGATGCTGACCTCGCGGTGGATGCGCGATCTGATGACGCTGGATTCTCGGCCGGCGTTGCGAGCGACGCGAATCCCGGTGCTCGCGATGATCGGGGATCTTGATCTCCAGGCGCCGTCGCGCGCAAACCTGCGCGAGATCCGTTCCGCGCTGGACCTCGCGGGGAACACTCGAGCGACGCTGCTCGAGATGCCCGAGCTAAATCACCTGCTCCAGCGGGCGCGCAACGGCCTGCTGAGCGAATATCTTATGATCCAGGAAACCATCAATCAGTCGGCGCTCGACGTGATCGCCGAATGGCTCAAACGCCACGTCGGAGTCAAGGCGCCCGACGCGGCGCGCTGACGGCCCTGGCGCGACCGCTCAGACCAACCCGCGCGACGACGACGCCGCCCCGAGCAACTTATATAGAACCCGCCCCCCGACGTTCGCGTCCCACGTGTCGCCCGGGATAGCCCTCGGCGCCACCTCGACGAGGTCCGCCGCGACTATCCGCCGGCCCGACCGCGCGACCGCCGTCAGCAACTCCGACGCCATCGCCATCGAAAGCCCGCCCGGGACCGGCGTGCCCGTTCCCGGGCACAGGCTCGGGTCAAGCCCGTCAATGTCGAACGTAACATAAACACGCTCGGGCAGCGGCTCGATGATCTCGAAACACAGGTCCGCCCACGACGCGCCCGCGTCGCGTCGGCGCCAGAGGTCCGCGTCGAAGTGCGTCACGACTCGCCCGCCGGACTCCTCCATCACACGCCGCTCGCGCTCGGCGTAGTCGCGGATCCCCACCTGCACCAGCCGCGTGACGCTCGGCAGGCGCTCGAGGATGTTCCACGCGATCGAGGCGTGCGAGTGCGTCATACCCGCGTACGCGCGGTGGAGGTCCATGTGGGCGTCGATCTGGAGAACCCCCAGGCCGTGCTCGTGCGCGCTCGCGGCCCGCACGGCGCCCAGCGGGACGGAATGCTCACCGCCCAGAATCACCGGGATTTTCCCTTCATCGAGAGCCGCGCACGTCGCGGCGTGAACACGCGATTCGACCTCCTCGCCGATCGTGTTGATCTCGACCAGCGGCGAATCGTCGCCCGCAAAAACCCGGTCCGCGAGCGGGCGGCACCGCGCAGCGAGCTCCGCCAGCCCCGGGACCGCGTCCGTCATATGAATCCCGGCGTCGTGGACCCGGCCGAAGTCGTGGTCGTAGAGATCGATCTGATTCGAGACTCGGCGGACAGCGTCCGGCCCGGCGCCGCAACCGACACCGAAACTCGTCGTCCCGTCGAACGGCGCGGGGATGACGAGCAGCCCCGCGTCGGCGCGGGCGGTGGGCAGGCCGAAGAGCCCGGTGTCGGGGCTGGTTACGCCGTCGGGATGGAATGACATCGGGGTGAATTCCTTTTGATTGACGCCGACGCCGCGGGTTCGCGTGCCCGGCGTCGGATGCGTAGGCTTCCGGCGCCGGGAAGTATCGCGTGCCGGCGCCGATCCCGCACGCACAATGGAATCGCCGATGGACGACACGCCTAACAAAGACGACAAGCCTCACCCGGACGAACCCGGGCACTACAACATCGACGAAGCCGACCGTTGCCCGAACTGCGGCGCCTCGATGCCCGACGCCGACGCCGTCGTGTGCCTGAACTGCGGGTACGACCAGGTCGGCAACAAAATCATCAAGCCGAAGGTCGGGACCGTCGAGGTCGAAGACCCGGCAGATGCGGACACAAAGATATTCGTCAAACCCGGGAGATTCGGCTGGCAGGCGCCGACGCTCGCGGGGACTGTTCTTATTGTCGCCGCTGCGGCGCTGTCGGGGATGCACGCGGACCAGCGCGCGATCGGGCACGGCGTGGCGACGCTGCTCTACGGCCCGGTGTACGCGGGCCTCGGGGTCGCCGCGGTGATGCTCACGGCGTTCTTCATGGAGCAGAAAATAGGTCGGCTCGAACACGCCGTGGGCCGGATGCTGCTCGCGGTCGGGCTGGCGGGCGTGTGCTGGCACGGGGCTTTCCTGCTGGAAGTCCCGAACGTGCTGCGGTTCTTCATAGGCGCGGGCGCCGGCGCCGGGCTTTATTATCTCGTCGTCTGGCTGCTCTTCCGGCTCGACAGCGCCGTCGCCGGGCTGCTCATGGCGCTGCACGCGACGGTGTGGCTGATATTCCGGGGATTGCTCGCGCTCGAAGCCTGGCTCGCGTCCGGGCAGGCGTGACGTGCCACCGAGTTCGGTCCTCCGAACTCGGTGCATTCAGTATCGGGTCGCCGTTTCGTCGTGAGTCACCGGAAGAAAGCACCGACTTCGGCCCCGAGCCGCCGAAGTCGGTGGCACGGGCGCAGCAGTGAAACGGGCGCAGCCGGTGGCACGGGCGTCTCGCCCGTGCGCGGGCGTGCCGAGTGTGATCGCCGGGGCTCTCGCGTCAGGCGCCGTGTTCGCGCCGGGCGACCAGTTCCGCCAGCAGCCGGCAGGCGCGGTCGATCGCGGGGTGCTCGGCGCGGGCCGGTTCGGCGATATCCAAAGCCCGGCGGCATCGGTCCAGCATATTCGGCAGTTTCGCCGGCGAAGAAAGATCGCACAGATTGTCGTACGTGTCGGCCAACTTAATAAGTTTCGCGCGCCAGGACGCGCGCCGGAGCGCGTCGTCGTAGGCCGGCTCGCGGGCCGCTTCGGGCAGCCGCATGTCCTTCGTCAGGGCCGCCACGTCGCGCGCGACCTCGTCGCCGAAGACCGCCGCGACGTCGTCGTAATCCGCGGGCGTGTCCTCGATCGTGTCGTGCAGCACCGCAGCGGCGAGGGCGATCTCGTCGTCGCAGCCGAAGAGATCGCGCACCGTCATCATCACGCGAACAACATGCGCAGCGTACGGCGTGACGCAGTCGGACCGGAACTGCCCGGCGTGCATCCTCAGCGCGAACGAGACCGCGTCCTGCCAGAGCGGCCCCGGCGCGCTCATCGCGCATCCTCCGCGCGCACCAGCAGCGCCACAGCGTGCGCATCAACCGCCCGCCCCTCGCCGACTGCGTCCACGCCCTCGCCGGTCTTGCCTTTGATGTTCACACGATCGACGGGCACGCCGAGGATCCCGGCGATCGCTGCCCGCATCGCCGGCTTATGAGGCCCGAGCCGCGGCCGCTCGAGCGCGACCACCGCGTCGAGGTTCGCCACGGCCCAGCCAGCCTCGCGCATCCGGCGGACGGCTTCTTCGAGAAAAACACGCGAGTCGGCGCCAGCGTGCCGGGGGTCGTCGTTGGGGAAGAGTTGGCCGATGTCCTCGAAGCCGAGCGCGCCGAGGACCGCGTCGGTTATCGCGTGGAGCAAGGCGTCGCCGTCGGAATGGCTTACCGGGCCGCGGCCGTGCTCGAGGCGGACCGTCCCGAGCACCAGCGGCCGACCCGCGCCC
>CAZTEE010000048.1:8719-10314 GCA_964611775.1 uncultured Phycisphaeraceae bacterium
GAGCCGATGCCTGTCCCAGCCGAGTCCGACGCGGAACGGCGCGTCTGCTTCAGGATGATGCCGGTCGGCGGGCATGGTCGGGGGGGTGGCGGCTGGAGTCGGCGGGGTTTCGGGACGATGATGGATTCGCGGGCGTCACGCCGGCGCCGCGAACTCCGCAGCCGCGCGCCCGTATCCTACTCGACCGGGCGAGCCGATCGTCGCACGCCCCGCCCCACGGGAGACCGCCATGCCACGCAACGCCGATCTTCGCTCCGCTTCAGTCGCGATCCTCGTCGCGGCGACCGCCCTGACCGGCGGGTGCTTCTTACGAGGCGGGCCCTGGTACTCCGGCAACGCGCCGCTGACCTATGTCTCGACCGCGATGAGCCCCAAAACCGTCTCGGTCATCGACACACGCACCGGCGAGACGGTCTGGTCAATGGACGTGCCCGTGGATACGAAACTGGTTCTCCAGTTCGAAGAAGACCTGAACCCCGGGACGCCGATGCCCGCACGATTGTCGTGGCGAGTCTTCGACGACCGCGAGATGATCTTCGGCGGGCTGAACGACACGATCCCGGCGCCCCCGGTCTCGGCGCGACGAATAGACATGAGCATCCGCAACGCGTCCGTCGCGGAAACCACCGGAGGGTGAAGGCCGCCTGAATGTGGCACGGGCGCGACTGCTGGCACGGGCGTCTCGCCCGTGCGCTAACTTTGAAATTAGATTTCAACAACCAACGACCGGGCCTGGGTCGGCCCGGTTCGGGTGTTGCGCGCACCCGTCACACGTTGAAATACTTCGCGTCGGGGTGGTGAACGATTATGGCGCTTGTTGACTGCTCCGGGTCGATCTGCCAGTTCTCGGTCAGCCGGCAGCCGATGCGCTCGGGTTGCAGCAGTCGGAAGAGTTTTTCCTGATCGCTCATCTCGGGGCAGGCGGGGTAGCCGAAGGAATAGCGCGAGCCGCGGTACTTCTGGGTGAAGAGGTCGCGGACGCGGGGCGAGTCTTCCCCGGCGATGCCGAGTTCCTGGCGCATGCGTTTGTGCCAGAGTTCGGCGAGGGCTTCGGCGCACTCGACGCCGAAACCGTGGAGGTAGAGGTATTCGGCGTAGTCGTCGTTGTCGAAGAGGGCGCGGGCGCGTTCGGAAACTTTCTCGCCGACGGTCACGCACGACAGGCCGAGCACGTCGCGCTCGGGCGAATCGATGTTTCGGAAGAAGTCGGAGATGCACAGCCGACGCCGGTTCGGCTGGCGCGGGAATGTAAATCGCTCGATTTCTTTATTATGATCGTCGGGGTCGAAGACGACGAGGTCGTCGCCCGAACTCGCGGCGGGGAAATAGCCGTAGACAACCTTCGGCGTCAGCACTCCCTCGGCGGCGCAAGACGCGCAGAGACGCTCGAAGATCGGGGCCACCTCGTCGCGGACCTGCGCGGCGTAATCCTCGTCTGTCTTGCGGCCCTTCTTGAACTGCCACTGCCCGCGGTAGAGAGCGATCTTATTAATAAATGGATAGACCCCGCTGAGCGGGATCGAGTCTACCACCCGGCATCCCCAGAACGGTGCTTCGGGGATGTCGGCGGGAGACACCGCGGCAGCGGCACGGGC
>CAZTEE010000049.1:0-10306 GCA_964611775.1 uncultured Phycisphaeraceae bacterium
GCGCCGATCCCGCAACATAAAGATCATTAAGAATCCACGCCCGGCACAGCGAAACTGACGAGAACGACGGGTACAACTGCGTGAACCCGATCGGTTCCGAAGTCGGCGCTGCTCCGCCGAGAACCGCGAAATAAACCACGGATTCGTTGTTATCGAGACGATCGCGCAGGAACCGCTCGGCGGCGGTCGTGTCGCCGGTCTCGCCGTAGAACGCGCGGTACGCGTCGAACACCGGCGCGAGTTTCGCCGCGTCCGCCGCGTCAGCCCGCTTGATAATAAAACCAGATTCTTTCACCCGATCCGCTCCCGCCCGTGCATGTAAGGCCGGAGCGCGTCGGGGATCGTCACCGACCCGTCCTGGTTCTGATACATCTCGACGATCGGAATCAGCAGCCGGGGGCTGGCGGCGACGGTGTTATTAAGAGAGTGGCAGAACACGGTCTGGCCGCCCGTCGATTCGCCGCGGTAGCGCATGTTCAGCCGTCGGCACTGGAAGTCGTACAGCCTCGACGCCGAGTGGGTCTCGCCCCAGTCCCCGGCGGGGACGCCGCCGGGCCTCTCGGCGCCGCGGCTGGGCATCCAGCACTCGATGTCGATCATGTCCGCGTTCTTCGGCCCGAGATCCCCGGTGCAGCACTGCAACAGCCGGTGCGGCAGCCCCAATGATCGCAGCAACTCCTCGACGATCCCGATCATAACATTATGCCAGCGCCGGCTCTCCGCTTCGTCCGCCCGGCAGATCAACACCTGCTCGACCTTCTCGAACTGATGTATGCGATATAGCCCGGCGGTGTCCTTGCCCGCCGCGCCCGCCTCGCGCCGGAAGCACGTCGAGATCGTCGCGTATTTCAACGGCAGCGCCGCTTCATCAAGGATCTCGTCCTGGTGCAGGCCCATCAGCCCGACCTCGCCGGTGCCGGTGAGCCAGAGGTCGTGCGACCCGCCGCGGTCGATCTCGGCGACGCGGTACGCCTGCTCGCGCCCGGCGGGGAAGAAGCCGGTCCCGACCATGGCTTCGTCGCGGACAACGACGGGGACGCTGGTCGCGCGGAAGCCGTGCTTGGTTGTGATAAAATCAAACGCGTAGCGCAGGGCCGCCTGTTGCAGGAGCATCCCGTCGCCGGTGAGGACGTAGGAGCGCGACCCGGCGAGTTTCACGCCTCGCGCGAAGTCGACCATCCCGAGCGCCTGCATAATTTCGACGTGCGAGCGCGGCGTGAACCCGCGCTGCTCTGAAAACGGGACGTCCGGGTCGAACCCGTCCGGCGACCACCGGCGGATCTCCGTGTTGTCCTCGGCGCCCGCGCCGACGGGCACGTCGTCGTCCGGGGGCATCGGGATCCGGAGCAGCAGGCCGGTGAATTCCGGCTCGATCTCGGCGAGCGATTCGTCGAGTGACTGGATCCGCTCCTTAAGTTTCGCGGGCTTGACGCGGAGGGATTCCACCTCGGCTTCGAGAGCGGCCCGGTCCGCGGGGGTCGCGGCCTTGAGCCGACCCATCAACGACCCGAGTTTCGGCCCGATCTCCTTCTCGATCTTCTTCTGCTCGGCGCGGAGCGACTCCTGCTCGGCGATTCGCTCGCGACGGAGCGTGTCGAGCTCGAGCAGGCGATCTATGTCCACCGAGATTTTCTTGCGTCGGGCGCCTTCGCGAAAGCGGGCCGGGTCTTCGCGCAACGCTCTGATGTCGATCATGCGCGCGATGGTACCGTCGGCGGGCGGCGTTGCGTCGCGCGACGAACGGCGCGCGTGTGGTGATCGCGCAAAAAAAGCCGAAGCCAACCTGTCGGATGGCCCCGGCTTCTGCCACACTCGCCTGCCGACGCGATGCGTCGGGAGCCGAATGCGTTTTCCGGTGGCGGGCGCCGCACCGTTCCCCCGAGTGACGTGTCGTCATCGCCCCGCCCACGAGCGATGCTTCCCCACACCCCGCTTCCCAACGGGGTGCGCGACGTGTACCCCGACGATGTCGGGTCTCCCTCCGCGCCCGGCCTGCCGGCCGAGCGCTTCCTCTTACCAACGATTTCACTATACCGCGAATCGGCCTCGAACGCCAAAGGGAATCTCGGGATTTGCGCAAAATTCGTGCGCTCGGGAAATCGTGTCTCGGTTGGTTATGGGTCGTGCAAGGGGGTGATTAACGGAAAACCGGGTGTGATCGGGTCGGAGACTAGCCCCTCGCTGTCTCCGCCACGACCACACCCGGCATGGGTTGGTGCACAATCAGATGTCCGCTCGCTCGGGCGCCGGGGTCGGCGCCGGGTGATGGGTCACGGGGTATGTGCCGTGACCATTCCCCAGTTGGTCAGGATCCGGAGCAGGTCCACGCCGTCGACTACGCCGTCGCCGTTGATGTCGCCGATCTGGATGCCTTCGCTGACGTCTTCGGCTGTGCAGGTCGGCCCGTCATAGACCGGGTCGCCGTCGGCGCGTCGGATCTGGATCAGGTACGTCCCGCACACGCCGTGAGGCATGCCGGTGATGTCGTTGAGTCCGTCGAAGTTGGTGTCGCCCTTGCCGGTCAAGCCGAAGATGATGACGCCGTTGACGTCAGAGATCACACAGATCTCTGAGTAGCCGCTGGGCTCGCCGGAACTTTCTAAGCCTTTCTGTTCGCGAGGGAGGTAGCCCGGGCCGCTGTCGTCGTCGTAGAGGATGAGGTTGCAGTTCTTGTCGAACCAGCCCAGAACCGTGTCCGTCGGCTCGCAGTCGTAAGTAAGCCCTGAGACTACCGCGATGCAATACGCAGTCAGCGGCTCAAGCCCTTCGAAGCAGAAGAAGTCCACGTCGCGGCAGATTTCTTCGCGGCCGGTCGTGTTGTCGATCTCGACGTGGACCGTGGCGGAACCCGCGGGCGCCTTGTAGTTGATGCGGAAGGCCTCGGCGCCGGTGACGAACTCGGCGACGTAGTGGTCCTCGCGGAGGGTGTTGCCGCCGGAGTCCTTGTAAGTGACCCAGAGGGTGAACTCGCCGAGCTGGCCGTGCGGGGCGTTCTGGAAGAAGCCGTTGCAGTTGCCGTCGAAGCCGTCGGGGAAGCCGGTGACGATCATGCGGAGGGAGTAGGTGCCGTCGCCGTCGTTGGTGAGGATGTCCGCCCAGCCGTCGGCGTTGCCGTCCTCGCTCCAGACGCCGGACGCCTTGCCGTTGCCGAGGGTCGAGCCGTTGTCGTTGGAGAAGATGATGTTGTCGAGCTTGTCGACGATGCACAGCCAGGTGTCGGGCTGGGCAGCGGGGATCAGACGCTTCTCCAACATCCCCTGGAACTCACGGCATTCCTCGACATTGAACGTGTTCTTCTGCTCGCAGTGATCGTTCGGCTCCTGCTCCTTGCAGAAATCCGGCGGCGGGGGCGTGCCCGGGAGGACGAAGATGTCGCAGTCTACATCGGTGTCCGTGCCGCCTCCCGCGTCGAGCTTGAACGTGAGGGCCGAGCCCGGCAGCGGCTCGGTCTGATCCCACAGCGCCACATTGATGCCGCCGAAGGTCGTCCCGCCGACGAGGTTGTTAAATGTACCGCCGAAGGTCAGCGCGTCGATGGTGAACGGCCCCGTCTCGCCCGCTGAGGCGCTCACATTGCCTACACCGGACGTGAAAGACGCCTGGTAGGTCGAGCCGGTGGTCAGTTCCACGAAGAGCGAGCCGCCGACGACCACGCCGTTGTCAAGTTGGATTGTCGCCTGAAAGTCGGACAAAACCCCGGTGAAGCCCGGCTGGTTCGCGCCGTCGATGAGGATCGAGCTGAACGACGATCCCGCGTTTGAGGATAGGACCACATTGCCGGTGTGGTTCAACCCCGTGAACCCGCCGCCTTTGGTCGCGGTCAGGCTGTTTACGTCCATCTGGAGCGTCTGCGCTCCCGCGTTTGCCGCCGCCAGCCCGACCACCCCGGCGGCGATCGCGCTCATCAAACACTTCGTGCGAAACATGATGAAGCCCCTCACGCAGAATCCGCCCGCTCGTGTTGGCGCTCCCGACGCGGTCAGCCCCTGACCCGGCGGAGATTCTGCTCTACTGTCCTCCCGAACAACCCCATCATCCCGATAAATCACGCCGATGCAAGCCGTTCCCGCTATTTTTCCGGCACGACCGCCGTCAATCCCCGCGACCCGGCCCGTCAATAATCCTGGCGACTCCAGTAAGGTATTGTGAATAAAAGCGTTAGACATGTCCCGCCGATCAGCCCGGCGCCGACGGCCCGATCAATTTTTTCACAATTCTTTCAACGCCGACAGCGTCTTCTGGAGCGTCTGCTTCGCGTCCCCGAAGACCATGACCGTCCGGTCGGCGAAGAACAACTCGTTGTCCACGCCCGCGTAGCCCGCCCCGAGCGAGCGTTTGAGCACGAAGCACGTCCCCGCTTTGTCTACATCAATGATCGGCATGCCGAAGATCGGGCTGGACCGGTCGTGCCTGGACGCCGGGTTGACGACGTCGTTCGCCCCAACGACCACGGCGACATCGCAAGTCTCTATCTCCGCGTTCGCCTGCTCGAGATCGAGCAGCTGCTCGTAAGGGACGTCGGCCTCGGCGAGCAGCACGTTCATATGCCCGGGCATCCGGCCGGCGACCGAGTGAACGCCGTACATGACCACGGCGCCCCGCTTGATAAGTTGATCCGCCAGTTCCCGCACCGTGTGCTGCGCCTGCGCGACGGCCATCCCGTACCCCGGGACGATCATCACCCGCTGCGCAGCGTCGAGCATGATGGCCATGTCCTCCGCGTCGGCGCTCTTGACGGTCTTGCCCTCGACGCTCACGCCCGCGGCGCCGGTCGAGTCCGCCGTCCCGATCCCCGCGAAGAGCACGTTCGCCAGCGAGCGGTTCATCGCCTTGCACATGATCGCGGTGAGGATCAGCCCCGAGGCGCCCACGAGCGCGCCCGAGACGATAAGCGCTTTGTTATATCCCACCGCGAACCCCGCCGCCGCCGCCGCCAGCCCGGAATAACTGTTCAGCAGGGACACCATCACGGGCATGTCGGCGCCGCCGATCGGGACCGTGAGCGTCACCCCGAGAGTCGCCGCGACGACGATCAGCCCCGCGAGCGCCCACCATGCCCCGCCCGTCGCGCCGAGCGCGCCGACCAGCGCGACCGCGGCGAGCACGAGCGTGGCGTTGACGAGTATCTGAGCCGGGATCCGTACCGGCGCGCCGCTGATTACACCCTGGAGTTTGCCCGCCGCGACCACGGACCCGGTGAAAGTCACCGCGCCGATGAGCGCGGAGATCCCGATCATCACAAGGATTACGCCGGGTGTTGCGGCTTCGCCGACGCGCGACTGCACCCACTCGCCCGAGACGACAAGCGCCGACGCCAGCCCGCCGAAGCCGTTGAACATTGCAACCAACTGCGGCATCTGCGTCATCTGCACACGCAGCGCCAGCACGGCTCCGACGCCCGACCCCAGCACCACCGCCCCGAGCGCCAGCGGTAACGCGCCCGGGTCCGCGTGCAGCAGCGTCGCCAGCACCGCGACGACCATCCCCAATGACGCCAGCGCGTTCCCGGACCGCGCCGTTTTCGGCGAGCGCAGCCGTTTGATCCCGAAGATGAACATGAACGCCGCCGCGAGATACGTGACATCGCGCAAAGCATCCGCGAACGACCCCGACGCCTCGGTCACCTCGTGCGCCTGCGCGAGAGTCGCCGCGACCATCCCGGCGTAGTCAGTCATTGCGCCTCTCCGGGGTGGCGAGGCACACCGAGCCGTGTGCTCCGCGCATCAGACAAGGCGCACACCCAAACATGCTGCGCCCCACATCACCATTTTTTCCTCTGCATTTCTCTGTGCACATAATATTTATTTCCGCCTGAACATGCGCAGCATGCGGTCGGTGACGAGGAACCCGCCGACGACGTTGACCATCGCGAAGAAGATCGCCCCGAGCGCCAGCCACCTCGCACCATCGCTCAGCCCCTCCCCCGCCGACCCGGCCGCGAGCGTCGCCAGCGCAAGCCCTCCCACGACCGTTATCCCGCTGATCGCGTTCGATCCGCTCATCAGCGGCGTGTGCAGGGTCTGCGGCACCTTCTGAATTATCTCGAACCCGATCATGATCGCCAACGCGAACACGAACAGGCTCACCAGCATCAGTTCGTTCACGACGACGCCCCCGCATGCTCCGCGACAACTTCTCCCTCGTGAACCACGCACATCGGCCCGATCATGTCGTTACCAAGATCGACCGCGAACACTCCCTTCGGCGCCAGTTCCTCGATCAGCGACATCGCGTTCTGACCGAACATCTTGCTCGCGTGCACGGGCATGGTCGCGGGCAGGTTCACCGGCCCGGTCACGCGCACGCCGCGGTGCTCGACGATCTCGCCCGCGCGGGTGAGTTCACAGTTCCCCCCGGCTTCCGCGGCGAGGTCAACGATCATCGATCCCGGCTTCATTCGCTCGACGGTCGCACGGTCGATCAATCTCGGCGCCGGGCGTCCGGGCACCAGGGCGGTTGTAATGACGACATCAGAATCCGCGACGTGCCGGGCTAGCAGTTCGCGCTGGGCCGCCTGTTCCTCGGCGGTCTGCTCGCGGGCGTAACCGGCGCCGGTCTCCGCGCCAGCCGCGACCGCGGGGAGTTCGACGAAACGCGCCCCGAGGCTCAGCACCTGCTCCTTCGCTGCGGGCCGGATGTCGTAGCCCTCGACGATCGCCCCGAGCCGGCGCGCAGTCGCGATCGCCTGCAACCCCGCGACCCCGGCGCCGACGACGAGTACCCGCGCGGGCGTGATCGTCCCCGCCGCGGTCATCATCATCGGGAAGAACCGCGGGCACAGCGCCGCCGCGTCGAGGGCGGCCCGGTAGCCGGCGACCGTGCTCATCGAAGAAAGAACGTCAGCCTTCTGCGCCCGGGTTATGCGGGGCAGTTTCTCGAAGGCCAGCGCCGACACGCCGCGCTCGGCGCAGGCCCGCAGCAGCGCACCGAACTCGCCCGGTCGGAGCAGCCCGACCAGAGCCGACCCCGGCTTCATCGACGCGATCAGCCGCTTGCTCGGCGGGTTCACGCACAGCAGCACGTCCGCCCGCGAAGCGACGAGGGACGCATCGGCGGCTATCTCCGCGCCCGCCGACTGGTACGCGGCGTCCTCCGCGTACGCGCGAGCGCCGGCGCCGGCCTCGACGACGCACTCGAACCCCGGCGGCCCGTCCTTGCGTGGCGACAGCGGCTTCTTGAGGTGTTCCGGCAGGAGCGCGACGCGCGTCTCGCCGGGATGAGTCTCACGGATGACGCCGATCGTCGTCGCCACGCTTCGCTCCAAAGGCTTTCGGCCCGAGTCCGTGGCTCAATATACATGCCCGTCGTCACGCCGGGCGCACCCTGCGCCGACGCCGATCTTGTCCGCCCCCGGGCGGTCGGGTACAGTCCCTGCCCCTGTCCCGGCGATGTAGCTCAGCTGGTTAGAGCGAGGGATTCATAAACCCTAGGTCGGTGGTTCGAGTCCACCCATCGCCATTGACGCCCGGTCAGGCGAGCAATCGCAGCGTCAACCACGCCGCGATCACGCCCCGCGCCGTCCACGCTGCGACGCGCGGGATATTCATGCAGACCAGAAGCCGAATCCGACGGCTGATCTCGGCGTCGCCGGTCACCGAGGCGGCCAGCCCGCGATGAATCGGCGTCATCACGCCGAAAGTCCAGGCCCAGATCCCCAGCAGCGCCGCGAACCCGACCCATGCCAACCCTCGCGCGACCCCGTCGTCACTTGCCCGGTCGGCCTCGAATAGCCAGACCAGCAACACAGCGGAGATAAGTTCCGACGCCATCGCGGGCGCCACGATCATCGCCGTTCGTCGCTGATGCTCCCGTTCATACCGGACGAGTTCCTCCGACCCTACTCGATAGAACAGGGGATAATGAACAACCTGCACGAACCATATAAGTCCGACTAATAAGAAGGTGGACGCCGCGTGCGCGACGGTTACGACCTCGATAGCGGGCGACGCGTTCAAGCCGACCCCGGCGCCGGGCACGCGAGCGCCTGATAATCCGGCCGATCCGCCGCCGATTGGTGCCGATACGCACGCACGACGCGTCCGCGTTCGATCAGGAACACCCCAGGCATCTGGAACCCGTCTCCGACCATTCTCCCGACCTTGTGCCCGCGTCTCCATGCGGCGAACCCGCGGATCCATACCATCGGGCCGAAGAGTTGCCGAAATTCGCCACGCCGCAGTTCCAGAGCCTGATACAGGCGTCGCTCGGTGTCGCTCACGCGCGAGACATCACCGACACCGTATTTCTCAGCAATTGAAGCGAGCGAAGCGTCGTCGCCCATGTGCACGAGCGCAAGCCGGACGCCCGCGGATTCGATCTCCCCGCGGCGCTCTCGCAGATCCGCGAGCGCCTCCCTGCAGAAGACACAGCCCGAGTGACGAAGCAACACGACCAGCATCGGCGTTTCATCCGAAAGCGTTCGCAGAGATCGGCCGTGCTGGTCCGTCGCGGCTTCGAGCGCCGCCGGCAGTTCTTCCATGCTGTCACCCTCGCTAAAATTCAGTGCGGCCCGGGCCGCCCCCGCGAGGATCATCGCGAACGGCGCCCACCAGACCAGATCGTTCAGCACGATCACCCACCCGAACGACCACGGCAACTCACCACGCCCCGCCGCCATTATAAATCCGATCGGCCCAAAAACCTTACCCAAAAGCCCGACGAGAACTATCGGCCAGTGCCGGTATGCATCCCGCGCCGCCGCGAGATACCCGATCCCGTACACGCCGACGATCATCCCGACGCACTGCCAGATCGCCGGGTACCGCGGCGGGTCCATCCCGGCGACGCCGAAGAACCACAGCGGCGCGATCACCACCGCGGCGCCCCATAAAATATTATAAATCCCCGCCGCGACAAGCCACCGCCCCGCCCAGCCCGGCGCCCGCGCCGTTGATTCACGCATTGCCGGCTCTCCCGCGCAACGACCCCAGCCCGCCGTCAACCGCCACGATCTCGCCCGTGATCCAATCGTTCGCGGGATCGAGCAGGAACCGAATGCATCGCGCGACATCCCCCGGCTCGCCGATCCTCCCGATCGGGTGCAATGCCGTTGATGCGGCCAAGGCAGCATCATTCGAGGTGATCCTCTCGGTCAACGGCGTGCGGACAAGCCCCGGCGCAACCGCGTTGACACGCACCCCCCATGGCGCGTAGGTGGCTGCCGCCGATCGCGTCAGACCCTCCACCGCTGCCTTCGCCGCCGCGACCGCCTCGTGATTGGCCAGTCCGGCCCGCGCCGCACAACTCGACAGAAGCACTATCGACCCGCCGGATCGTCTCAACACCGGCGCCGCCGAACGCACGACGTTGAACGCGGTCAAAGCGTTCGTACGGAAAGTTTCGATGAACTCGTCGGACTTCGTAAGGTGCGCCGGCTTGAGGAGGATCGAACCCGCGCAATTCACAACACCGAAGATCGGACCACACTCCCGCAACGCCGCGGACGTCTCGCCCTCGTCCCGCGCGTCGAACCTCAGCGTCTCTGCGCCCACCTCGTCGGCGACCCGCGAGAGACGACCCTGCTCACGCGCCGCGATCGTTACGGGCACGCCGTCGGCGACGAGCAGCCTCGCAAGCGCCGCACCGATTCCCCCGGAGCCACCGACGATCAGCACACGCCCGTCGCACGATTCAAATCCATCCGACATGCAGCGGGTTTCGCCGCTCGGCGACGCATGGATTCATCACTCACACCCCCGCCGTGTGCAATAAACCCTCTCGTGAACATCCGATTCAAACCTGTATCCCAGATGATCGATCTCGTCCGCGAACGCGTGCGCGACCCGGTCGCGGTCGCCCGGCGTCAGGACATCCGAATACCGCGCCTTCCCCGGGCGATGCCCGCCCTTGGCGCGCGGCAGGTCCGGCGACCCCGGCAGACCACGCTCCGACCACACCTCCGCGAGATCATCTCCGAGATTCTCGAACCGAAGCACCCGGTCCACCGCCACGGCGCCGTCGATCATGTACACGCCCGGCCCCTCGCACCGCAACTTCTCGAGAACCGCGTCGGACAGAAACTCCGTGATCGTCGGCCTCGGCTCTTTCTTATATTTATGAAAATAATATGATACGGCGCGGTCCCACGGGTTCCGCGCGACGCAGAACTTGAACGCGCTCTCCCACACGTCCGCGGGCAGCAGCGAGCGGGCCTCGCGCGCGGGCATGTGGTTGTAGAATCGCCGTCGGCGCCGGCCTCGCGTCAGGAGCCGGAACAGCTCCCCCGGCGAGTGCTCGGCGATCGGCGCCGCGTAGCCCATCGGCCCGCGCCCGCCCGGCACGAAGGGTCACTGGCAAGTCGAGCGTT
>CAZTEE010000050.1:0-3077 GCA_964611775.1 uncultured Phycisphaeraceae bacterium
CCCGCGCCGGCGTCTTCGCATTTCGCGATCGCCGGGCACGCAAACGCGACATGCGCCGCCTGTGGATCACCCGTATCACCGCAGCCTGCCGAATGCGAGGCACGCGCTACTCCCTCTTCATCAACGGCCTGACCCGCGCCGGCATCACACTCAACCGCAAGATGCTCAGCCAGATCGCAATCGACGACCCCAAGGCCTTCGACCAGCTCGTCGAGACAGCCCGGGCGAACTCGACCGCGACGCCCGCCGCGGCCTGACGCGATCCAGATCCTGAACTCAAAAGCCCAGGGATGCATTCCCTGGGCTTTATTTATTTACACGTGAACCGCGCGGACCCGCGAATGTTCAGTACGCCGCGCACGCCCCGATCGCCTCGGCGATCCGCTGCACGCTCGGCAGGTACTCGAGTTCGAGTTTGTAATAAGGCATGAACGTGTCGAACCCCGCCACACGCTGCACCGGCGCCTCGAGATTCAGGAAGCACCGCTCCATCACGAGCGCCGCGATCTCCGCCCCGAAGCCCGCCGTCTTCGGCGCCTCGTGCACCACCACGCACCGGCCGGTCTTTTTCACGCTCTCGACGATGCACTCGATATCCAAGGGGTAAATCGTCCGGAGGTCGATCAGTTCCACCGACAGATCCTCCGGCAGCTCGTCCATCGCCTTGAGGCAGTCCACCACCATCGCCCCCCACGACACAACCGTCACATCATCCCCGGCTTCAACAATCTTCGCCTGACCGATCGGGATCGTGTACTCGTCCTCGGGCACTTCCTCGCGGAACGCGCGATAGATCCGTTTCGGCTCGAAGAACAGCACCGGGTCCGGGTCGCGGATCGCCGAGATCAGCAGCCCCTTCGCGTCGTACGGCGACGCCGGCATCACCACCTTGACCCCCGGCGTGTGCGCGTAAATCGCCTCTGGAGAATCCGAGTGCAGTTCGGGAGCGTGGATGCCGCCACCGACGGGCACCCGCACGGTCAGCGGCACGGTGACGGCGCCCCGGCTCCGCGTGCGGTACCGCGCCGCGTGATTCACAAGTTGGTCGTACGCCGGCCCGAGGAAGCCCTCGAACTGAATCTCCGCGATCGGCCTCATCCCCCCGACCGCAAGCCCGATCGCGGACCCCATGATGCCAGATTCCGCGAGCGGCGTGTCTACGACGCGATCCTCGCCGAAACGTTCCTGCAAGCCCTCGGTGACGCGGAAGACCCCGCCGTTCTTGCCGATGTCCTCGCCCAGGAGCATGACGCGGCTGTCCGCCTCCATCTCCTGCACGAGCGCGAGATTGATCGCCTGAACTAATGTGAGATTGGCCATGTGTTTGTATTCCGTCAGGATGAGCCGTTCGGGGTCGTGCCGTTCGAGGAGCCTCGAACCTCGACATCCGTGACCATCAGAACATCGATGTAGTGACTGGAATCATCAGGTTCATTCGGTGAGAACACGACCGCGATCCGGCCCGACGGCGACACCGCCATGAACTCGGGATGTCTCGCCTCGATTGAACGACCGTCGGCCATGTGCATAACGAACGGCCGGAACGGCTCCGCGCGGTGCAGATCTCGAAGCGTCTGTCCATTCATAATAAAACCCTACGCCGGCTGCGGCGAGCGGCGCAGCGTCTCCTGCCCCGACTCGAGCGCCAATGAGTTCGTCCGCAGCGAATCCCGCTGCGCCCGCAGATCGTCCGGCAGCGTGGCATAGGTGTAATCGAAGATGTCGTCCGTGGAGGGCTTCTCGATCCCCTCGGCGTTCTTAACAACCTTTGCGACACGCTCCTTCGCGCTCTCTTCCGCCGCCTGTTCTTTCTTCTCGTTCCAAAGGCCTTTGCCGGTGAGATAGGCGCGCATGCGGATGATCGGGTCGCGCTTCTGCCAGGCTTCGAGTTCCTTCGAGTCGCGGTACCGCCGGGCGTCGTCGGCGGTCGTGTGATCGCCCAGGCGGTAGGTCAGCGATTCGATCAGCGTGACAGTGCCGTCCTTGCGCGCCTTGTCCACCGCGGCTTTGGTCGCGTGATAGACGGCGAACACGTCGTTGCCGTCGATCTGCACGCACTCGGCGCCGTAGGCCAGGCCTTTCTGCGCCACCGTCTCCGACGCCATCTGCTTCTCGCGCGGGACGGAGATCGCCCACTGATTGTTCTGACATATGAAAACACAAGGCGCCTTCATGACCGTGGCGAAGTTCATCGCCTCGTGGAAGTCGCCCTCGCTGGTCGCGCCGTCGCCGAAAAACGTCAGCGCGACGTTCCCGGTCTTGCGGAGTTTCTGGGCCCATGCGATCCCCATCGCGTGGAGCATGTGCGTCCCGATCGGGATCGAGATCGGCATAATATTAACACCGTCGGGGATCTGGTTGCCGCGTTCGTCGCCCATCCAGTGCAGCAGAATGTGCTCCATCGGCAGCCCGTGCAGGAAGAGGGCCGGGTTCTCGCGGTAGCACGGGACCATCCAGTCCTCGCGCGTCACGGCGAGGGCCGTCGCGGCGATCGCCTCCTGCCCCTTGTTCTGAGGGTACGTGCCCATGCGCCCGGAGCGTTGGAGTTTGAACGCGATCTCGTCATAATGACGGCAGAGGATGATGTGCTCGAGCAGCGCGACGACCTGCTCGTCGCGCAGGCCGTCCGCGGCGAGTTTCGCGTCCAGTTTCCCCTTCTCATCAAGGATCTGGATGTGCTCGATCTCCGCTTTGTAAGCCGTTTTCTTCGGCATTCACAATCCCCTGATCGCCGGCGCCGTGGTGCTCTCGCCGACACGGTCATGCGCCGACGGGCCGGCCTGGCCGCGCTCGACGCCCGCGTCGATCCGCTCACGCGCGTACGCCAGCGCCGCGTGATAGGTCGATTCCATCGACTCCGCATTCTTAAGAATCTCGATGAGCCGCGGCTCGATCCGCTCGATCTTCGAATTGATTTCCGCCTCGCTCATGCCGATGTAAAGCCCGCCGAGACGGATCACGCCGCCCGCGTTGTTGATGAAGTCCGGGCAGTAGACGATCCCCCGGCGTTTAAGGTCCGCGGCGTGGTCGAACGGCTTATCAAGCACGTTGTTCGCGCCCGGAGCGATGATCTTGCA
>CAZTEE010000050.1:3087-10136 GCA_964611775.1 uncultured Phycisphaeraceae bacterium
GCAGTTCAGCCCGCCGATCGTGTCGTCGTTGACGACCTGCCCGATCGCGCAGGGGCACAGCACGTCGCACTCGACCGCGAGGATGTCGTCCGGGTTGACCGCGGTCGCGCCGATCGCGGCGACGACCTCGTCGACCTTCTCCTTGCGGGTGTCGGTGATGATGAGTTTCGCGCCCTCCTCGGCGAGCATCCGCGCGACCTTCTCGCCGACTGAGCCGAGTCCCTGGATCGCGACCGTCACGCCCGCGACGCTGCTCGAACCATTGGCGTACGCGAGGCCGCCCTTGATCGAGTTGACGATGCCGCGCGCCGTGTACGGCGACGGGTCGCCGCCCTTGGCCCGACTCTTGCCGCCGATGACGTAGTTCGTGACTTCCGCCATCCAATCCACGTACTGCTCGGTTACGTTCATGTCCTCCGCGGCGACGTACCGGCCGCTCAGACGATGCACGAACTTGCCCATCGCGACGGCTTCACGCTCAGTCGGGTTCTTCTCGTCGTCTTTCGAGTCGAGAAGAACGACGGACTTCGCCCCTCCGAGTTCAAGTTCCGCCGCGGCGGACTTGTACGTCATGCCCTCGCTCAGACGCAGCACATCCTTAAGCGCGGCGTCCTCACTCTTGTACACTCGGCGGCGTGTCCCGCCCAGCGACGCACGCACGCCCGTCGGCTGGAGCCGACCTAGCGTGCTGTTGTGGACGGCGATGATGGCGCGCAGGCCCGTTTCGCGGTCGTAGCAGAACACGACCTGCTCGTGTCCCATCTCCGTGACGTGCTCGAAAATCATGCTCGGTACTCTCCGGGGTAAAGATCGGTGAAATCGGACGGCGGCGCTCGGCCGACGGGGAGGTCTCGAAATTCAGCCCTGACCCGACGAACGGGTATGGGCGTGCGCGTCGCCGGGGAACTGCTTGACGCCGTCCTGGTTAGTGGTGCGGCCGGTCCCCGCGGCTACCGGGGACTTCTCGGGGATCACAAACTCGCCCGCCGGCAAAGAGTCGTTGTGCCGGATCGCGGCCTCTGCGGCGGAAAGCATCGTCGAGTCGGCGTGCTCCGTCAACTCCCGGAGCCGGGACCGAATCTCCAGCTCCGCCAAATCAAGAAAGTGCTCCGCGGCGGCCTTGTCGCGCTCGAACTCGGCCCCGTCTTCGCCCGCTCTAAGCTGCCGATCGAGCCGACTGAGAGTGCACAGCATCGCGTAGATCAGCAGCGCCGGGTCCGCCAGCCGTGCCTGCACGCACTGCCGGGTGATGATGTCTTCCTTGTGGCGCTTGCTCGCGACCTTGAACTGATGCGACAACTCTCGCACAAGCTCCCCGCAGCGATCGGCCCTCGACGCCAGGCTCGCGTGTGCCTTCGTCACTCTCGGCGTCGAGCCGCGCACCCCGAGGTACAACTCGAGCGCGAGCGGGACGGCCCGCCCGAGCACCACGCCACGCGTCAGATTCCGCGCGATCCGGCTTATGTTCAGACCGAAGGATTGGTCCTTTGCCCAGACGACCGCCTCTTTGACGCCGATCATCTGCTCGGCGAGCTGCTTGGCGCCGTACGCAAAGATGAACGCCTGCATGACCTCGTTGGCGCCCTCGACGATGAGGTTGATCCGGCTGTCGCGGAAGATCCTCTCGACCTCGTTCTCGGTCATGTACGACTCGCCGCCCATGATCTGCACCGCGTCGTTGACGGTCCTCCAGCCGTACTCCGAGCAGAACACCTTGCACGCCGCCGTTTCGAGCATGATGTCCTCGTCATGCCGATCGAGCATCCCGGTCGTCATGTAGAGCACGGCGTCCATGGCGTAGGTGTACGCCGCCATCCGCGCTATCTTCTGCTTTACAAGTTCGAAGTCGGCTAGCGGGCGCTGGAATTGATACCTGGTGCGCGACCACTTGATGGACTGGTCCATCGCGCGCTTGGCCCCGCCGAGCATCCCGGCGCTGAGCGTGCATCGCCCGTAATTCAGGCACGTCAGGGCGACGTTGAGGCCTTTGCCCTCGGTGTACAGCAGGTTCGCCGCGGGCACCTTGACGTCACGGAAGCGGATGCGCGCCTGCCACGTCCCGCGGATGCCGCACTTCGAGCGGTTTTTCTCGAAGATGTCCACGCCTTCCATATCCGGCGTGCAGACGAGCGCCGTGACGCGCTCGGACACTTTTCCGGTCTTGGGGTCGGTGATCTTCTGCTTGGCCATCACGGTGAACATGCCCGAGAGCGCGGCGCTGGTCGCCCACTTTTTCTCGCCGTTGAGAATGTAGTGCGATCCGTCCGCGGCTTTCTCGCAGTGGGTCTCCTGCCCGCCCGCGTCGCAGCCGACGTTCGGCTCGCTCAGGCAGAACGCGCTGAGCCACTCCGTCGCGAGTTTCGGGAGCCACCGCTGCTTCTGTTCTTCGGTCCCGTAGAGCATGACGGCCTTGCACCCGATCGACTGGTGCGCCGACACCAAAACCGCCGTCGAACCGCACGACTCCCCGATCCTCTCAAGAATCCGGTTATAAGAAGTGATCCCCAGGCCAAGCCCGCCGAACTCACGCGGGATCGTCATCCCCAGCACGCCGATCTCGAAGAGCCGATCCACGACCCAGCGCGGGATCTCCTGCTCCTGGTCGATAAGGATCGCCGGGTGCTCGGCATGGAGATACTCGTCGAGTTCCGCGAGCAACTGGTCGCACCGCGCGGTCTCCTCCGCCGACACTTTCGGATACGGGAACACCAGATCCTCGCGGACCCGTCCCCAGAACAAGTTCTTGATAAGGCCCATCGAGTCAGGCTCGGGGCCGAGCATCGTCTCCGCGTCGGCGATCATCCGGCGGTCGCGGTCGGAAACGTTTTTGAGATCCTTGAGATCAGCCATCATCGGGCGCCTTTCTTATGTGACTGAAGCCGGGCGCTGCGCGGCGTAGGAAGCCGCCGGCCCGGCCGTGTTATCTGCTCGTGTTCCTGTCGAAGAATGCCTTGATTTTCGCCTGTGTCGTCTCGGACCCACGCAATGCGATCAGCGACTTCCGCTCCTGCTTGAGCGCTTCGCCCCACCCGCCGTGAAGCCCGGCCTCGGCACACGTCAGCACCGCCTCGGCGGCGTCGTCCTTCGGCACGTCCGCGCGGACCCGCGCCAGAGCCGTCCGCGCCGAAGGCGAATACTCCGGCATCGACAGGTTGATCGGCTCGTTCGGCCCGCCGTTGCGATCGACCTTGCGCTTCGACGCCCGCGACCTCGCGGCGGCCAGCAACGACTCTCGGTCGGCATGAACCGATTCCATCATGCTGAACTCGACCGCTTCGTCGAAAGTGAACGTGGAGCCGCACGCCGTCGCCCCGATCGCCAGCCCAGGCTCGATCCGTGCCGGCAGAGTGTTCGTCCCTCCCCAGCCCGGGCACAAGCCGAGCGACGCCTCGGGCAGTCCGACACGGTACGGCTTATCCGGGTTCTCCGGCGTCATCGCCAGCAGCGCATCGCAGTGCAACGCCAGCTCCAACCCCCCGCCGAGCGCCGCACCGTTTATCGCCGCGACAGTGGTGCAACTTAGCCCGGCGATCCGGCCGAGCACGCGCTGGCCGTCGGCGAGGTATTCATCGAGTTCGCCGTCGGACAGTTCGCTGATCTCTCTAAGGTCCGCGCCGGCGACGAAGACCCTGCCGTGCGATGTCGCAAGAACGACGCCCGCCGGGTTCATACGCTCGACTAGATCTATCGTCGCGTCGAGCCGGGCGATCATCGACCGATTGAGAACCGTCACCGGCTTCGACTCGTCGTCGAGAAAAATCGTGACGACCCCCTCGGTCGGGCCGGCGTCATCGGTCAGGAATCGCAGCGTGCCGGTCATGGTGTCTGTCATGGCGAGCCGTCGATCGGGGCTACCGCGCTGGGGGCGGCTGATTCAGGATAATGTCGTCCGACATTCGTGCGCGGGCATCGGCGTCCGCCGTATCTCCCGCCAGCCGCGCCCACCCGCGCGGACACGCCAGTATAGACGGTTGCGCCCGCTGCGACCCGCGACGCCGATCGTCGTGAGTTGGACCGAAAAACCGCTACCGGGCCGCGAACGCGCGCGCCAGAGTAGCCCGAGTCTCGCCGTCGGACAGCACCTCCGCGCTGACCATCGCCCCCCGACGCACCAATTCGCTCAACCCGGCCCGGCCGGATTCGTTCAGCCAGCCCTTCGTCGCGCGCAGCGCCATCGGCCCCGCCGCGAGCAGCCGCCCCACCACCGCCTCAACCGCCGGCCCCACCCCCGACGCATCCTCTACGACATCCGTCACCAACCCCGCAGCGTGCGCCTCGGCCCCAGTTAACAGGCCACCCATCAACAACATCGCTCGCGCCCGCCCCGCCCCGATCTTCTCAACCAGCCAAGGCGTCACCACCGCCGGGCACACTCCCATATCCACTTCGGGGTAGCCGATCTTCGCGCCCGTATGGGTCACGCCGAGATCGCAAACGCACATCAGCCCGCACCCGCCGCCGATCGCCGCCCCCTGCACACTCGCGATCGTGACCATCGGCAGCGCCCGAACCTCGATCGTAAGTTCCGCGATCCCGCGCAAAAGGCGCGACGGCGCGCCGGGGTCGTCGATTATCGCCTTGAGATCCATCCCCGCGCAGAACACACGCCCGGCGCCGGCGAACACACACACGCGAACATCTCCCATCGCCGCGACCTCGCGCACCCGCGCTCGCAGCGCTTCGATCAGATCGAGCGACAGCGCGTTCCGCGCGTCGGGCCGGTTCAGCGTGATCATCGCCACATTGTTCTTATGTGCGATTATCGCAAGATCGTTCATAATCAAGCCCTCCACAACGCGCTGAGCATTTCGCGTTCTTCAGCACCGCCCGCGATTGAAACCGACGCCGCGAGCGCGGCGTCGAACTCGTCATCGCGATCCGTGCCGTCAACTGCATTGAGCCAGCGCTTGGTTGTGTGCAGCCCGTGCGTCGGTTTGGACGCGAGTGATTCGGCGATCTCAATCGCGCGTCCGCGCACATCCGCCGCGTGTTCGACGAGTTCGTGCACAAGCCCGATCCTCGCCGCCTCATCCCCTGTGATTAGGCCGGGATCGAGCATCAGCCGCCGCAGCGCCCCGCCCGCGACCGCCCGCCCGACCGTAGGCGCCGACACCGCCGGACTCATCCCCAACCGCGTAACCGGGTACCCGATCTTCGCCGAGCGATCCGCGACGACCAGATCCCCGCCGCCGAGCAGCGCGCACCCGCCCGCGATCGCCCCCCCGTGCGCCGCAACAACGACAGGCGCCGGCAGACGCCGCAACGCTCGAACGGCGTGAGACAACCGCGTCATCATCGCCGCGGTCATCGCGGGATCATCGACGCACAGCGAGAGATCAAACCCCGCGCAGAACATCGGCCCCTCGCCCGCGAGCACGACCGCGCCCGCCCGCCCCTCTCCCGCGCGAACCTCGTGCGCCACCGCTTCAATATTCGCCAGCGAGTCCGGCGTCAGAGCGTTGCGCTTCTCCGCGCGATCGAGCACAACCAGCGCCACACGCCGGCCCGGCGCCCGCGCAACCTCGATGTGCTCGACCCGGATCACGATCCGTTTATACCGCCGACGCGCGCGCCCTGCCTACGATCTCGCGCGCGATCGCAGCCGCCGCCGCGAGCGCGTCCTCATCGACACCCGTCTCGAAGCCCGCCTCGCGCACCGTCCGCACCAGCATCTCCGTAGAGATATTCCCAGGCGCCGGCTTCTCCTTCGTCCCCGCGTACGGGCACCCTCCCAAACCCGCGACCGAGCCATCAAACGAGCGCACGCCGATATCAAGCGCCGCCCGCACACACTCGACCGCCGTCCCGTGCGTGTCATGCAGGTGCAGCACCAGCGACATCCGTTCGATCTCGTCGAACTCCCCGATCAAAGCCCGCACGCTCTCCGGAGTCCCGGCGCCGATCGTGTCACCCAGATCAATCTCAACTTCACCATTATCGAATGCGTCCGGATCGACCATTTCCAGCAAGTCGTCGCACACACGCCGGACCGCCGCCGGCGCGATCGCCCCCTCGTACGGGCACGCGATCGCGCACGATACATACAGCCGCACGCGCATCCCCATCCCGATCGCCCGAGGCACGAACGCCCGGAACCGCTCGACCGACTCCGTGATCGAAGCGTTCGTGTTCTTCCTGTTGAACGTCTCCGACGCCGCCGTGAACACGGCGATCTTCAGCGGGAACTCCGCCGAATGAAACGCGAGCGCCCTCTCAAACCCGTTCTCGTTCGGGACCAGCACGGAGAGCACCGGAGACTTCTCCCACGTGGGTAGAGTGGGTCCGCCGCCGCCGTCCTCGGCGCCGTCCGCCGCGACTCGCCCGAACCACCCCGCATCGCGCACCGCGCCCAGCACCGCCGCCGCGTCGCCGAGTTGCGGCACCCACTTCGCCGAAACAAACGAAGTCGCCTCGACCTCGTCCACCCCCGCCGCGACCAACGTCCCGATCAGCCGCAGCTTGTCCGCCGTCGGCACGACCCCGGCCTCGTTCTGCAACCCGTCCCGAGGCGAAACGTCCGTGATGTAAATGCGGTCAGGCATCATACCTCACTCTCCGCTATGTCGCTTGATAAGAGCCTGTAAAAATTAAGATAATTCATGTGTCATACCTGCAAAACCCCCGTCTTGAACTCGGCTTCGCGGGGCCAGTCGCGTGTCATCGCGAGCGCCGCTGCGAGTTCGTCCCTTGTCTTCTCCGGCTCGATGATGCGGTCCACCCAGCCGCGCGCGGCGCCGTGGCGGATGTCCTGCTGCTCCGTGTACGAAGCCTCGACCGCGGCGAGGATCTGCCGGTGCGTCTCGGCGTCGATCGCTTCGCCCTTTCTTTCCCGGCTTTTTTCCTCAATCATCGCGAGGACGCCGGTGGCCTGCTTCGCGCCCATCACGGCGCAGCGCGACCCCGGCCAGGCGAGCGTGAGGAACGGGTCGAACGCGCGCCCGCACATCGCGTAGTTCCCGGCGCCGTAACTCCCACCAACGATCAGCGAGATCTTCGGCACAACGCAGTTGCTCATCGCGTTGACCATCTTGGCGCCGGCGCGGATGATG
>CAZTEE010000051.1:0-9887 GCA_964611775.1 uncultured Phycisphaeraceae bacterium
CGTCTGATGTTCGCCGCGATCGCGGCTTCGCTGGTTGCTCTCGCGTTCGCCCCGTCGCGGGCCGATGCGCAGGCTACGGTCGGATGGATCGAGATCGAGGGCGCGCCGATGGATCAGCCCGACCCGTTCGGGGCGATCTTCGGCGCCGCCGGGCCGACGTTTCTTGATCTGATCGCCGGGCTGAACGACGCCGCGGAGCGGGGCGATCTCGACGCGATCGTGCTCCGGCTCCGCGAGCCGGCGCTCTCGATGACGCACGTCGAGGAACTCTCGCGGGCGATCGCGCGGGTGCGGGCGTCGGGCAAGAAGGTTCATATGTTCACCGAGATCTACGGGCCGGCGGAGGTCGTGCTCGCGGCCCACTGCGACGAGGCCGTCATGCAGGCCGGCGGGGCGCTCTCGCTCCCCGGGCTGCACGTCGAGGAGATGTTCCTCGCGGACGCGCTCGGCTGGCTCGGCCTTAAGATGGATTATGTTCAGATCGGCGATTACAAGGGCGCGAGCGAGCAACTCGGATCGAACGCGCCGTCAAAGGCGTGGGACGAGAACATCTCGCAACTTCTCGATTCACTCTACGAAGCCATGCGCGGGCAGATCAAGCATGGTCGCGGGATGACCGACCGCGAACTCGACCGCGCGATGGAGCTCGGCTTCTTCGCTTCGGGAACGCAGGCGATCGAGGCGGGACTGATCGACGCGGAGATGGACCGGCTCGATCTCGCGACGCACCTCGAAGATGCCTACGGCGGGGAGATCACCTATCGCACGAACCTGATCCCCGACGGCGCCGACACGTTCGACGGCGGGGCGATGGCCAACCCGTTCGCATTCCTGCAGATGCTCTCGGCCCCCGCGCAGCATGGGCCCACACGCAACACGATCGCCGTCCTTGACATCGCCGGCCCGATCATCGACGGCGAATCCACACCTGCCAGCATTCTCGGCGGCGCCAGCGTCGGCGCGCTGACCATCCGCCAGGCGCTCAAGGAGATCGCCGACGAACCCTTGATCAAAGGCGTCGTCGTGCGCGTCGATTCGCCGGGCGGGAGCGCCATCGCGTCCGAGTCGATCTGGCAGGGGATCACGCGCGTCGCCGAGCAGAAGCCGGTGTGGGTCAGCGTCGGTTCGATGGCGGCCAGCGGCGGATATTACGTCGCCGTCGCGGGCGACAAAATCTATCTCGGCCCGTCGAGCATCGTCGGGTCCATCGGCGTCGTAGGCGGGAAGATGGTCCTCGGCGGAGCGTACGAGAAGATCGGGATAAATGTTGTGACGCGTGACCGCGGGCCGGCGGCGGGTCTGCTGAGCACGATCGAGCCGTGGAACGAGGCCCAGCGCGAACTTATCCGCTCGCGCATGAAAGACACATATGATCTTTTCGTAGAGCGTGTTCGCGCCGGCCGGCTGGGCATCGACATCGCACGGACCGCGGAGGGACGGCTGTTCGCGGGCGAGAAGGCGATCGAGATGGGCATGGCCGACGCCATCGGCGGGCTTGACGACGCGGTGCGCGAACTGGCCGCAAAGGTCGGGATGGTCGACGGGCGTTACGACGTGCTGCGCTACCCGGCGTCTAAGTCGCTTGATGAGGTCTTCCGCGACATGCTCGGCGGGTTCGGCCTGTCGGCGCCCGGAGTTCGCGGACGCGGCGGCTCGGCGTCGATCGGGGAGATGTCGGCGGCGCTGGCGGCGCTTCGGGCGCTCGTCGGACCGGCGGCTTGGCCGACGCTGCGCGACGCGCTCGCCGCGATGTGGACCCTGCGCGACGAGCCGGTAGTCCTCACGGCGCCGCGGACGCTGCTGCGGCGATGACGCGGTCGGCCGGCGTCGGTTCATCGACCCACGAGTGATCCTTCGCGTACCCGAGCCGGATCAGCGCATCCCCGGCCAGGCGGTCGTATATCGTGCGCGATTCGTGGTTGAAGTAGTTTTTCCAGTCCCCGGCAATTCCTTTGCGGATGAACGAGTTAGGATCTTCCTCGCCGGGCTTGCGCCCGGTCTGCCGCGCCATCGAGAATTTTTCGACCGCCATTTCGATCCGCCAGGAGTCCGCGTCGGCGCCGGTCAGTTCGCGTATCGCACGCGCGAGTTCACCGGCGGTGTCGGCCAGCAGCGCTTCGTATGTCACGTGGACGACGTGAGGTTTACCGACCCAGCCGAGGACGTGCGCGGTCCAGCCGTCTCCGTCGCGCTTAGAAGCACTGCTGAGATACTCTATCCATTGCGGCATCACCGCCGCGGCGTCATTGAAATCGACACCGGGACCGGCGAGTTTTATCAGCAGGCGACGGCGCGCTTCGCTGACCGACACGCTCGGATTGTTCGCGGTCCGGAGCACATGGAAATACGCCGAGACGACGCGGTCGCGCCCGTCCCGGCTGACGTATGCCACGCGACGTAGCCTGGCGTCGTACCACCAGTGCGCGTGCACGACCGCGGGCATCGCCAGCGGGAGCACAGGAGACTTCGGGAATGGGAGATTCAGGCAGTCCGCGAGCATCTGCCCGAACCACGTCCCGCCGCTCTTCTTGGCTTCGATTACATAATAAAATGGAAGCGTGTCGCCCCAGCGCGCACCGATCGAAAGTGTTACTCGGTTCGATGCGGCGACCATGTATCGCTTGATGCTCAACGTCACGGGTGGATCCTGTTCACATGCATGACCCGCCACGCGCATGACGGATCCGGAGCTTGCAAAGGATACGATCTCGTTCCTCCTGTGTCAGCACGAGCGAGGCTCCGAGCGCGGCGTAAACGACGCCGAAACCGGCGACGGAACCCAGCACTCTCGAGGCAGAGTTCGGATCGTCATTGACTAGTCGCCCGAGTAGAAGCCCTGAGGAGGCGAACAGCGCCGCGGCGAACGGCCGGAGTGTCGGGAGATAAAATTCTTTGAGGGATAGCCCCAGCGCCCGGGCCCCGCGCGCCGGGGCGACCCAGCCATGCACCAAGACGAACACCGCAGAGTATGCCCAGCCGACGGCGGAATAGTCGTACGAACCCGGCAGGGCGAGGATGAGAATCCCTACAAGAATCGGGTTGGCAAAACCACCGAGTATGACGATGGGCGCATACGAGCGGATGAGCCCGGCGCCGTAGAGGATTCTGAGCCAACCGTCGGAAATCGCCCGAACAACCAGTCCGAGCACCATGATTCGGACGAGCGCGGCAGCGGGGGGTAAGACGGCGTCGGGATCATCGACACCCGAGCCGACCCAGAGATGAAAGAGCGGCTCGGCGAGCACCCAGACGAGCACCCCCGCGGGGGCGGCGGTGAGCGCATGAAGCCGGGTGGAATGCCGGATCAGTTTGGCGAGTCGCTCCGTCCCGCTCTCGGCGATGCGTGCTGTAGATGCGTCTACGCCGTATGTCATGCCCGCCGTCGCCATACGAACGTAACTTGTTAGCCGCAGGGCAAGCCCGTAGACGGTGTTGCCCCAGACGCCGAAGACCAGATTCATAATGATCGCCGCTGCGCGTTCGTGGAGGTTCCCCGCGAATATAATGCCCGTATTCCAGGAGAATGTCCCCCCGACCTCGCGCATCGCGGCACGAGTCGCCGACCATGGTCGCGGGATCAATCGGCGGTCCGAGGCGATGATGGGCGCCGCGAAAGCGAAGAAAACAAGCAGATCCATGACTGCGGCGAGCAAGCCGAAGAGCATTATCCCCCGTCCGACATCTTCCACTTTCGCTATCCAGAACAGATACCCGGCCGCGATGAGCAGGTTGGCGCGCATGATCGTCATGCTGATGTTGCGAAGTACGAAGCGCTCTCTAACGAGGTACATCGCCATAGCCGGCCCGAACATGATCCGTATCGAGATTGAGACGCCGTGGGCGGCGGCGAAAATTCTCGCGGCGCCGACGTGCTCCTCGGGGATATTTAGTATTGGAATGATTAAAATTACTACGGCGAAGCCGACCATGGTTAGCGCGGCGGCGCCGGCGGAAAGCACGTACGCCGCGTTGTAGGACGCGAGGAAGCGGGTGTCGTCGCGGCGGTACCAGGCGGAGAGCTCGCGGATCAGGCTCTGGCGTGTGATGTCGGCGGACATCGCGCCGAGTCCGATCGTCGCCATGAGCAAGGCGATCAACCCGAACCCGTCCACTCCCAGCCAGTCGAATTGAACCTTTGTGAGGATGACGCCGAGAACTAGGGTGGCGCCCAGACGGGTGTAGTTGGAGGCGATCCGGAGGAATTGTCGCTTGGCTTCTCGGGCCACGTGTATGCTCGGCGTGCCGGCGCGGGGCCGGGAGGATTGACGTACAGGGGACGGAATCGGCGTGCCGGGTCGACCCCGCGGGCGTCGGGGAGCGTACAGGATCCCGGATGACACCATCGGCCGCAGCGCCACTCTGGTTGATCGTCGCCGCGGTCGCGGCTTCATTGTTCGTTGCGGCATGGGCGATGGTTCGGCCGCGACGGGCGATGTGGCTTCTCGGGGCGATGCTCTTTTTTGGGTGCATCGCGGTTATAAGAAATAATCTAGGCCGTCCGCAGGCGACGTGGATCATGCCGCTGCAGAGCGGGCGGTCGGAACTGTTTCTGATCTGCGGCCTGGGTCTGGGGCTGCTAGCCGTGGTGCATATGCCGAGGATGTCGTTGCGGAATGTCGCCGGGCCCGCGTGGCTGTTGCTGCTCAGCGCTGTCTACTCGGGGATGATTACATATGTGCATGTGGGATTGCAGTCGTCGGTCATGGCGATCCTCTTCGCGATCGGGACTATCGCGCCGATGGCGCTCGTCACTCCGACGCTGGTAGCCGACCACGATGGGCGCCGACGGCTGATCCGGACGATACATCTTGTGAATGTCGTCTGGGTCGCGGTGTTGTTGATCCAGCTCGGGATCGATCGCGGCGTGGTGACTCAGGGACGCAGCGCCCGGCTGTACGGGCTGACCGGGAACCCGCAGCACACGGGCGTACTGCTGGCGGTCTTCGGCGTTGTGGCGGTTTCCTCGGCGCTGAGATCTGTCGGGGCGCGGGCCCTGCCTTGGCTCATCACGCTTATATCCGTGGATGTTCTGCTCATCATCTGGACCGGATCTCGCACCGCGGGGGCGATGTTCGTGATCGGGTCAATGGTTGTGCTGCGTGAGCGATGGGGACGCGCGGTGCTGCTGATGCCCGTCGCGGGATTGTTCGTGTATGTGCTACTGAGTTTCGCCGGGTCCGATGTGCTAGAAAAGACAGATCGGTTAGTTTCGCTTCAAAACACGCGCGCCGAAGGGTGGCGCACATTGATCGAGTCCGCCATGCGCAACCCGATCTTCGGCGTGGGGACTCAGGAGACCGAACGCTCCGAGAACTCATACCTCTTCGCGTGGTCCTCATACGGCATCTTAATGGCCGGCATCCTGGCGCTAGTCGGCGTAGCCGCGGCGGTGCAGTCGTTCCGGCTGTGGAGCGTGCGTCGCTGGCTTGACGCCGACGATCGGTTGCTCGCAAACCTTGTGGTGGGATTTTATGCGATGTATTTCGCGGGATCGGTATTCGAGGGGTACATGCTGGCGCGCGTGGGGGCGCCGCTGGTCTTCTTGCTCCTGTTCTCATCGGTCGGGCTGGCGCTAGTACATTCCGCGAGGGAGAACGCGTTGATCCTTCACGATGAAGCCGAGCACGACGCCGAGCATGACGGCTATACCGAACCCTATGGCGCGGACATCGGCGAATCCTGGTCGGATGATTCCCCGGGCTACCCCGGCTGGCGCCCGGCGGACGCGTGACGCCCGGTTCAATGATCTAACGAAACCTGCATCAGCGCCTCGATCAGCAGCCGGGGCGGCTCACCGTCGAGGATGATCCGCTTGGCGATCGTCAGGAGCGGCAGTTCCGCCTCGTACTCGGCGACGAGCACGCGGATCGCCCGCAATGTCTGCACCCCTTCGACGGTTTTATGCCGTTCCGCCATTGCGGCGTTTGCTTCGTCGAGGCTCAAGCCGCGCCCGAGGAGCCGGCCTAGCGCCTGGTTGCGAGTCTTGCCCGTGCATGACATCCAGAGGTCGCTGCCCCAGCACTGGCTGCCCGCGCTGAACGTCGCGCGGTCGGCGCCGAGCCGGTGCACGCAGAAGTCCTCGATTTCGCGGGCGAGCCGACTTATAAGATGCGTCACCGAGCCGTACGAATGCCCGAGGCCGCGGACCATCCCGGCGCAAATCGCCACCACATTCTTGAACGCCCCGGCGTATTCGACCCCGGCGAGATCGGTCGTCGCTTCGACCCACAGGTTCCGCGACGCGAACAGCCGACGCAAAGCGGGCAAGGCATCGGCGTCCGCGCAGGCGATCGTCATTCCCAGCGGCTCCGACAGCATCAGGTCACTCGCGATCGTCCCCCCCGCGAGCATCGCGTAGGTGTACGACCGCTCGGTTCCAGCGAGTGATTCCGCGACGATGTCACTCAGCCGGCGCCCGGTCTGGAAATCGAGCGCCTTGGCCGTGTTTATAAGTGTCAGAGGCCTGGCCCAGGTTCCCCCGGCGATGTTGGCGACGACCTCACGCGTCGAATCGCTCGTCACCGCGAGGACCAGCGCGTCGAGATCTGCGACGAGTTCATCGACCGAATCGGCGATGGTCACTTCGGCCTTCACCGCTGCGCGTGTTTCGGCGTGCGTGTCGGTAGATTCGGGTGTGTGGTAAGGATGTCGGCGGCTTACGCGGAGGGATCGGCGGACATCCGGATCGCGGTCGAACGAGATTAGCGAGATCTCGCCGGGAGTTTTCCGCTGAAGGTGCCGCAGCATCGCGTAGCCGAAGTGCCCGACGCCGTAGAGTCCGATTCGCTCGAGTGAAACCGCTTCGCCAGCAGCGGCACGTGCGTCCCGCCCGGGTTTCTCGATGCCGGTGGCACGGGCGTCTCGCCCGTGTTCAGGTTCGGCATGGCTATCGGCGCCTCGTTCCGGCGTCATGACTCTCCGCCTTTCATAAGCCCGGCGCCGGCGACATGCTCGCGCACCGCAGCGAGGTCCGCCGGGGTGTCAACCTCCTTGCAGAACACGGCGCCCACATCAAAGGGCGCGATTCGCATGACCCCGGATTGAATGCAATGATCCATCGCGGCTTCAAAGTAATCCTGATCGCTCGCGGCGTGAAGCGCAGCGACAAACGCCGGCATGTCCGCTCCGGCGACGATGTTCATCCCCAGCGCCTCGCCCGCGGCGTTCTCGACATGTTTACCGATCGAAGACACGGCGCCGGCGTCGCTCAGCGAATACTTCACTTCTTCCGCTGCGACCGGCGCCCGGTTGACGAGCGCCCGCGAGCCGAGCGATGCCGCCGCGATGAATCGGCGGACGGTCCCGGCGTCAACATAAAGATCGGCATTGACCCACAACACGTCCCCGCGAACAGGAACCCCAGCGGCGCCGATGTCCCGACCGTGCGCCTCAGCACCAACAGTGGCACGGGCGTCTCGCCCGTGCGCCGGCGATGCCATGTTCTCCGAGTCGAGCACATCGTTTGCACGATCAATGTCGCTCAGCCCGATCTGCAGGCTTTTCGCAGTATTGGTTCCCGCAAATCGCGGGTTGAGTACAAAAGGCAGGTCGGGGAACTCCGTGCGGATAATGTCGGCGCCGTGACCGAGTACGAGGGTGATGCGGTCGCGTCCGAACTCGGGAGCGAGCGCGTTGACTAGATTGCCGAGGAGCGTCTCGCCCGTAGCGATCTCGGCGAGCGGCTTGGGTCGATCGGCGCGGAGCCGTCGCCCTAGCCCGGCGGCGAGCACTACGGCGCGGGGGTGCGGCACGGTTGTCCAGGAGTGTTCGGCCATCGTCACCATTCGTAACCGAGGCGATCTAACGTCGGCGTCATGATCGGCCTGATGTCTGCGAGTATGGACGCGTTCAGTGTGCATCGCCAGCGATCGACTGCGGCGCCAGAAACCGTGCGGAAAATCTCATCGATGAACAGATCGGGGTCGCGCAGGGCGCAGAAATCGGCGATTTCGGCGGCTATCGGCGCGGGACTGCGCACCAGGTCTTCATATCTGAAAGTCATGCAAGCGCCAGGCGGCAATCGCGCGGCGTCACGCGTGGCGTGGTCGATCGCTGCGGTCCACTGTTTCGCGAGCATCACATGTAATGGATCGCGCCCGATCCAGTCACGCCAACCCGGCGGCTTCATGCCCCAATAACGCAGCGGGCGACGCGCTATTCGTCGGACAACTGTCTCGATGGCCTGCCCGGTGTAGGCGGGCCAATCCGTGACGTGTGTCTCGCGCGCACGTTTCATGACGCGCGAAATGGACACGCCGGTACGCATGATTCGATCGGTGGACTCGAGCACGCTGCGCCCATCACGCAGCATCAGCAGCAGCCGGGCTTCAGGTAAGACCGAATGAACGAAGGAGACCCGGAGGCAGTTGCTCGGGGTTTTTTCCGCGAGTCGTTCTTTGCCGGCGCGCTGCACAAAGCGTTCGAAAGTTCCGCGTATGCGATGGACGACCGATGGGGCCGCGTCGGCTGAGGTGAGCACGTCGTCAGGTCGCCCGGCGAACCCGCGTGTCCAGACGTGCCGAGGCTCGGACCAGTACGCGATGGACGGGTGCTCGGCTAGCACGTCCCCGAGCCACGTCGTGCCGGATCTCTGGCTTCCGATCAGGATGATCGGCGCGTCCGTCATGCGCGTTCGTTCCTGTCCGGACGCGATGTGCTTTTCTGAGGTTTGACCATTCGCGCGATGAGCGTGACGAGGATGTCACGGCGTCGGCCGCGGCGTCGGCGGGCGTCGAGCAGCCAGTAGGCGGGCCGGAGCGGGCCGGGAAAATAACTTTTCACGCCGCCCGATTCGACGAACGCGTAGTCTGGGCGGGCGAAGCCGCTCGACGCCGCGAGCCGGTCGATTGTCCGGGGTGTGTTGCAACGATAATGCACGGGGTAATGATATGAATCGTGAGCGTTCGGCCGGATGAGTCGGAGCGCAGCGTCGTCGAGTCGGAGAGTCCGGAGCGTCTTGGCGATGCGGGTGAACAAGTGACGCCCGTTGGGGGTGCAGAACATATGCACGCCGCCGGGCCGGAGCGCGCGGTGAGCCGCGGCGAAATACGCCGCCGGATCCGCTACGTGCTCCATGACCATGCTGGAATAGAGGAGATCGAAGTGATTCTCAGGGAGATCGGCGGTTTCCAGGAAAGCATTCTGAAAGTGCGTGTGCAGCGACGGGTTGTGGCTGACGGTCGGGTCAGGCTCGACGCCCCAGAGTTCATCGCAGTGTGCGCGGAGTTCCTCGGTCAGATGCAGGCGGCGCTGGATGCCTATCCCGCAGCCGATGTCGGCGGCGCGCATCCCGGGCCTGCGACGGGCTTCGGCTAGCAGCAGCCGAACGAAGAGTTCCCCGTGCGGCGGGGTGTTCTGATAGTTATAACTCGAGGCAAGATCCTGAAAATCCCGCGACGGTGTATCGAGATCGGGCGGTCGCTCGATATTCATGGAGGTCGGCTCCGTCGTGTTCTCGGGATCGGGCGTGCGGTTCATTCCGGCAGCCTCGGGCGGATGGGGCTGGCGGGGCTGCCGGCGTGGATGGTGTCGGGGGCAAGGTCTTTGAAGGCGCTCGAGCGGGCGCCCAGGACTGCGCGGGCGCCGGCGGTCACTCCCGGGCCGACGTAGGCGTCCGCTGCGATCCAGGCGTCCTCGCCGATCGTAACGGGCGGGCGTAGCAGGGGGAACTCGGGTTTCGTGAAGTCGTGCGTGCCGGCGCAGAGGTGTGCGTACTGGCTGATGATGGCGCGGTCGCCGATGGTTATCCTGCCGAGCGAATATAAGATCGCGTGATCGCCGATGACACAGTTTTCGCCGAGGGAAATGTTCCAGGGGATCTCGATGTTTGCGGTGGGCCTGACTCGGGCGCCGGCGGCGACGTTCGCGCCGAACGCGCGGAGGATGGC
>CAZTEE010000052.1:0-9819 GCA_964611775.1 uncultured Phycisphaeraceae bacterium
GTCGACGGCGTTTCGGGCGTCCCCGCCTCTGGCGCGGATGTGGAGTTCGGCGCCCTGGGTCGCGCCGAGCATGAGGATTTCCATTATGGACTTGCCGTCGACCTCGTCGCCGGATGGTCCGACGACGGATACGCGGGCGGTGTGGCGCTGAGCGATCTGGGCGAAAGCGGTCGCCGGTCGGGCGTGCAGCCCGAGCCGATTGCGGACGGTCACGGTTACAGCGGCGGTCGGTTCGTCGGCCATGCGGTCGCTCGCGGCGCATCGGCGCGTGTTGCAGAGGCGCGGCGCAGGGGCTGGTCGGGACAGAATATCCGGACTGAGGTCAGGTCAGTTGCTGGGTGTCGCGTTCGTTAAGCAGAGTCATCACTTCGCTGACGGTGGTAGCCTGGCGTAGGAATCGGCGGAAGGTCTCATTGCTGAGACTCTTGAAGATCACTTCCATCGCCTGGAGGTGCTCCTCGGGTTTGTTGGCGGGGCTTAGCAGGAGGATTACGGAGTAGACGGGCTGCTTGTCGAGGGCGTTGAAATCGACCCCGGTCTGGCTCAGGCCGACGGCGGCGGAGATCTTCTTCGCCGAGGCGTGCTTGACATGCGGGACCGCGACGCCGCGACCGAACCCCGTCGAACCTCTTCGCTCGCGTTCCAGAGCGGCCTCGACGAGTTCGTCGCGCATTGATTCGACCACAGCGCCGGCGTTGATGAGCGCCCCGACAAGCTCGCGGACGACGTCGTCGCGCTGGGCGCTTTCAAGCCGGGTGACGACCGCCTTGTCGCTGATTATTTCGCACAGATTCATTCGCATTGCTCCAGGCCGGGGCGGCTTCAGCCCCCGCGCGCCCTTTCGTGATGATCCCTCAGTCGGGTCTTGAAGTCCTTGAGTTGACGCCCGGCTTTATCGACCGCGAGGTCAACGCTGCCGTAGACATCGACGCCCTCGGCCTTGGCGACGATCGAATCGTGCCCGACCAGTTCCACGATGATCTCGGCGGTGAACTCCTCGTGGTGATCGCGCCGCTCCTGATCAAGCACCACTTTGATCTCCTGAACACCGTCGAAAAACTTCAGCAGTTTCTCGGCTTTGGTGTACGCGTAGGCGCGGATCGGGTCGGTTATTTCCAGGCGTCGGCCGGTGATCTCGATGCGCATCGGTTCCTCCATAACTGTCGCGAAGTCGTGTCAACCCGCCGAGCGGCGATGCTCCGTGTCCGTGCGTGTCTGTTCCATTTTCGTCGATTCGGCGCCGGTGGCAAACGCGCCCGGCGCTGGGGTGGTGTCGGCCTCGCGAATGGGAACCTGCGACACGGGCAGCAGCACGCCGCCGGTGACGACGAAGCGCAACGCTTCTTCGACCGTGATCGGCAGGTCGATCGCCTCCGAGCGCGGGACCGTGATCGTATAACCGGTGAACGGGGTCGGGCTTGAAGGAATAAATATAGTGACGCACTCATCCGCCGCGGTTGCTTCGATGGCGCGCATCGAATCGCCGGTCAGCAGGCCGACCGTCCATATCCCCTTGCGTGGGTATTCGACGAGCACGACCCGGCTGAACTTGATCTTGTCGCGTTCGCCGAAGAGGAACTCGACGACCTGCTTGACATGCGGGTAGACCTGCTTGACGACGGGCAGCCGCGCGAACCACGATTCGAGCCGGCCGTACACCCGGCGCCCGATGTACCCGCCCAGGAACCGCCCGGCGAGATAGATGAGAACAACGGCGACGAGCAGGCCGATGCCTCGGAGGTACCAGTGCTCATCCCAGAACTCTTTGAGGTTCCGGGCGCGGATCTGCGAGCGGAGGACCGATGACGGGAGCGGCCGCTGCGCGAGCCGGGCGCGTTCGACCGCGAGCCGTTCGACCTGCTCGTCGCGCACGACGAACCAGTCCGGCTGCTTGGATGTCGAGATGAACCTCGGCGCCAGTTGGATCACGCCGACACGTATCCCGGCGTTGATCGGCTCGGCGACGCGCGTCTGCAAGAACAGAAACAACTGCACCACGATCCACAATGTCAGCACCGACGGGAGCAGGATCGCCAGCCCTTTGATGAAGAACTTGCGGAAGTCGCTCCCGAAGGTCCGAGGCCGATCTGAATTGGCGTGATTGGTCACGATCCGTCGTCACCCTGCTGGATGCCTCTTGAAACCCGTGAGTGATACACACTACACGCCCGCCGGTCACGTGTGCGTCCGGGCGGTCATCTTTCGACCAGTGTCATCGGCGTTACGAGGATTCTGCGACCACGCCGAGCAACGATTTCAACTGCGTCACCGGGGTTGTGCTGGGACAGGATTCGCACTAGATCGAGCATGGTCGCGGTAGCCCGGCCGTCCACGGACAGGAGCACGTCCCCCGCGCGCAGGCCGGCCGCCCGGGCGGGCGACCCCGCGAGAATCTCATCGACAACGGGACCATCGCCGCGACCCGCAGCCACCACAACCCCCAGGCTCGCCGTGCCCGGCGCGATCTCCTCCGGCACTCTCGGCATCGCCGCCAGCCACGAGCGGAACCCGCGCTCGATCGACTCGATCGGCTCGCCCAACGCCGACTCGAGAGCGCTCAAACCCGTCGGGTCGTCGTCCCAATCCGCGACATAGCCGCGGAAGAAATCGCCCAGAGCCCCGCGCTCGTAGATATAGAGCATCAGCGCCCGGGCCTGGGCGTACTGCGCGTTCGGTCGGCGGCCGCGAAACGTCTCGCGGTCAAGCCGGGCGAACTCTTCGAGAAGCGTCAAATGCCCGATTTCTAGAAGTCGCTTGGCGACATTGGTACGCCAGGACGGCGCGGGTCGCACGCCGCCGGGCTGATCGGGATCGAGATCGAAGTCCTCGACCAGCGACCCCAGCCCCTCCATGATCCAGTCCGGGTGTGACTGCCCACGCCGCACCAGCAGCCGCCAGTGCAGCACATGGAAAAACTCGTGACGGAGGCTCGGCCCGATGTCACGGCATATCAACTGACCGCGGTCCTGATCATAAAGCCCGCCGACCTCGGGGCCGGCGCCGAGAGTGATCATCATCACGGTAAACTTTTCCGGCGTCGGCAGGATCACCGACACCCACGGGTCCGGCTTCGGATTGTCCGCGGAATCGACAATCGTTCCCTCATCAAAGAGCACGCCCGCGGCCCACTGCGCGACCGTATCGATCTCGCGGCGGACTAGGTCGAATGTCTCGTCGCGCCACGAGGTCGAATACACCAGCCGAAGCCCGGCGTCGCGCGCAACGAAATGCCCGGCGCCGAAGAGTTGCCTCAGCGATTCCTCATTGACATCCGCGCGGGCGTCGAGCAACTCGCGCCAGCCCGTCATGATCGCGCGGAAGTCTTCATTAGTTCGGATCGGCGCCAGACGCCCGTCCCGTTCGAGTCGGTGAAAATCGGTGAATCCGTGCCGGATCGTCTCGGAGAGTGCGGACACGGCCTCGTCCCCGGCGCCGAGCTGGGCGAGCGCAACGACACGCCCGTACCGCGATTCAAGATCGGTCGGTCGCGACAGGATGATCGTGTCGAACTCGGCGAGGGCATCGGCCCAGCGGGATTCGCCGAGAAGCCGCTGCGCTCCGGCGCGCCATTCCTGCCCGGACGCGTTCGGTGACAACGCGGCCGGAAGCAACAGTATCAGAACCAGTGTCAGTTTTGTCATAACTTAGTCTGTTCGATGTGTTCCTCGATCCATGCGCGCGGCCCGTCGATGCGGACACGGCCCTCGATCACCGCCCGGATCACACGGGGATAAAGGTCGCATTCGAGTTCGAAGACACGGGCCGCGAGCGTCGCGGGTGTGTCGCCGGGCAACACCGGGCAGCACGCCTGCGCGAGTATTGGCCCGGTGTCGTAGCAGTCGTCGCAGATGTGGGCGGTGCAGCCGGTGACCTTGCACCCGGCGTCGAGCACGGCGCGGTGGACGCGTTCGCCGAACATCCCGGCCCCGCCGAACGCGGGCAACAGCGCCGGGTGGATATTGACGACGCGCCCGCGGAGCCGGTCGGGAACACCCAAGAGTCGGAGATAACCGGCCAGCACGAAAAGGTCCGCGTTCGCCTCGCGCGCGAGCGATTCGGCCGCAGCAGCGGAAACGTCGCCGGCGATGACCTGCGTAGGCAAGCCGAGTGATCGCGCCCGCTCGGCGCCCGGACACTCGCGCGAGGTCACGACGAGCGCGACCTCGGCCGGGGCGTCCCAGTCCCGCATTCGTTCGACAAGGTTTACAAGCGTCCGCCCGGACCCCGAAAGGAACACGATCATCCGGCGATTATCCATGCCGCTCACGCGAGGATTCTAGCCTCCCCCTGACGACGGACGCTTATTCAGGCCGCCTTGCGCGCGGGTTGTAGTTCGTTCACGGTCGACTCGCCGATGATCTCGGCGGTCTGCGGCTCTTCGTCGATGATGTCTACGTCCCAGCCGTCGAGGCCGAGGGCCTTTCGGCGGACGGTGCGGTGGAGCGCAAGCGCCTCGATGCGGAGGTTGTGCATGCAGACCTGATCGTCCAATCGCTTGGCGACAGCGCTGAGCGCGCCGAGCACGGTCCACGCCGCAAGCCCGAGCAATACAAACCAGAAGGCCACGACCGACTCGTCCATGCCCCCCGGGATCGGTCGGCGAACGGGCGGACTTGATCGGACCTAGAATGAAAGTCATGCACTCCCCCGCCCGGGTCAGACTGTGGATGCTGTCCGTGCTTTGTGTTTCGGTGGTGTTGACCGCACCCTTCGCGGTGTTGGCGCAGACCGGGGTCGCGGGTGGGGCCGGGGCGTTGTCGGGTGAGGTTGTGATAGAAGCCGATTTGTTCGGTGTGGGCGGGGCCGTGCGTCCCGCGGATTACGCGGGCGTGCGGCTGGTGCTGACGGATCGGGGCGACCGCGTCCGCGACGCCGTCGTACGCATGAACGTCCGCGACCCCGACGGGGACACAATCAATATCCAGCGTCCGATCACGCTGAATCCGGGTCGGCCGCAGGGGTTGTGGTTTTATGTGATGCTGCCGCCGGGCTTCGATCGTTCGAGCCTGATCTCGGTGAGCGTTCACGAATCGGTCGAGCGGGCGGACGGGGTCGAGGCTGGGAGGCAGATCGCGTCGGGCGCGGTGGCGCCGAGCCGGGTAGTGGGTGTCGAGGAGACCCTTATAGGCGTGGTCGGGCGGAACGCCGGTGGCCTGGAGCAGTACAGCGTTCGGGACGATTCGGGGACACCGTCGCCGACCTCGCACGAACCGATCACCGTCGTCACGGGGATCGAGCCGGGCACGATCCCGGACTCCTGGCTCGGCCTCGCCGCGTTCGACACGATCGCCTGGCTCGAAGGGGATCCCTCCTCGCTCCGCACCGATCAGGCCGACGCTATCCGAGAGTGGGTCCGTCGCGGCGGTCGGCTCGTCGTCGCACTCCCCGCTGTCGGCCAACTCTGGACGACCAGCGCGAACCCCCTGCTGGATGTAATGCCCGCGATGTTCGTCACACGCCGGGAAGGCGTCGATCTCGAAATATACCGGAGCCTGCTGACCTACCGCGACGTGATACCGCTGCCCGCGAACATGACCGTCCACACGTTCGCCCCCGCGCCGAGCGCGCGGCCGCAAGAGGCTATGGCGATCCTCGCCGGGCCTGACGGCGAAGCCGTCGCGATGCGCAGACTCGTCGGACTCGGCGATGTCACCGTCCTGGGGATCGACTCTTCGTCGAGCCGGCTCGTCGGACGGATCGACGCGCAGATGTTATGGCACCGGCTGCTCGGCCACCGCTTCGAGGTCCGCACACGCGCCGAGATCACCGCCGAAACAAAGCAAAACAACTTTAACCGGCCATCGACCATCCTCGTTGATTCGGGCGTCGCGCGGCTGATCAACAAGACCGGCTCGGCGGGAGTCGGCGTCCTCCTCGGCCTGCTGGTGTTCGCGGCGTACTTCCTGCTCGCGGGGCCGATCGGGTTCGCGGCTCTGATTAAACTCGGCATACGCCGGCACGCCTGGCTCGCGTTCATCGGCGTGTCATTCGCGTTCACCGTCATCGCCTGGGGAGGCGCAACGATCCTCCGCCCGCGCACCACCGACCTCACTCACCTCTCCATCGTCGACAGCGTCCACGGGGAGGACACAACCCGCGTGCGATCTTGGTTCAGCGTCCTGCTGCCGACGTACGGCTCGCAGGTCGTCTCGCTCGAAATGCTCCCGGCCGGGCGACTGAGCGACCCTCGCAACGCGCTCTGGCCGTGGCGCGAGCCCGGCCCGGGAGTCCGCGCCTCGTTCCCGGATCAGCGTGCGTACGCGATCGACACACGCCGGCCGGACTCGGCCCGCGTCCCGACGAGATCGACGGTCAAGGAGTTCGAAGCACGCTGGATCGGCCCGGCGCCGCTGCGAATGCCCAGGCCGGTCGGCGCAGAGATAACATTAGATGAATCTGCGTCTATGGTGGGTTCGCTAGTGCACGAACTCCCGGCGCCGCTCGAGCGCGTGGTCGTTCTCCTCAACCGTGGTCAGCAGCCGCTCGTCGTGCCGCGCGACGGCGGGCCTCTGACGGCCAACGCCTGGGCCTGGAGCCCGTTCGGATCGGGCGCGTGGGCGCCGGGCGTCCCGCTGAATCTCGCGGCCCTCGACTACCGCAACGCCGACACCGGCGAGCAATATTTCGCCGGCGCCACTCGCAGCGTCACGGCCCTCACCGCGGCCCTCGAAGGCGCGCTTACACGCACCGAACGAGCGCTCGACGCGATCACCTGGTTCGGCTCGCTCGCCCCGCCCGATTGGCGCCGTGCCGTCGGCGTCACCGCTGCCCGGCGATCCATCACGCACGGGCTTGATCTATCCCGCTGGATGAGCCAGCCGTGCCTGATCGTCATCGGCCAGTTGCCGGAGTCCGCCGTCCCCGCCCCGGTCCTGGTTGACGGCGTGGCCCCCCCGTCGAACGGGCGGACGCTCGTGCGTTGGGTCTATCCTCTGCCGCCCGATCCTCCCCGACCGACGCGCGAGGCCTTCTGACATGCCGATGATCCAGACCACCAACCTGTCCAAACGCTACGGCGAGTTCGTCGCGCTCTCCAACCTCAACCTCTCCATCAACGAGGGCGATTGTTTCGGCTTCATCGGCCCAAACGGCGCGGGCAAAACCACCACCATCAAAATCCTCGGGACGCTCCTCAAGCCTTCCTCCGGGCAGGCGATGATCAACGGCCTGACGGTCGGTTACCAGAACCGGCAGATCCGCCCCATCATCGGCTACGTCCCCGACTTCATGGGCGCGTACGACGACGTGACCGTCACCGAATACCTCGAGTTCTTCGCCGCCGCCTACAGCATCCACGGAGACGAGCGCGTCCGCGTTGTCGGCGACGTGCTCGATCTCACCGACCTCTCTTATAAACGCGACGCCGAGGTCAACTCGCTCTCACGCGGGATGCAGCAGCGGCTCTCCGTGGCGCGCGTCCTGCTGCACGACCCCAAGGTCCTGCTGCTCGACGAGCCGGCGTCGGGCCTCGATCCCCGCGCGCGGATCGAAATGCGTGAGCTGCTGAAGGAGCTTCGGCGCATGGGGAAGACGATCATCATTTCCTCCCACATCCTGCATGAACTTGCGGAACTCTGCAACGCGGTCGGAATCATCGAGCAGGGGAAACTCGTGTTTTAGGGGACCGTCGCCGAGATCCTCCGCCGGGCGCGGATGGGGCGTGTCGTCCATCTCGCGGTCACGCAGCGGCCCGACGCCGCTGCGGAACTGCTGCGCACGACGCCGGGGGTGACAAAGGTGGCGCTCGTCGACGCCTCGGCGTATGACAACGGGTCGGTGGGACGCGAGATCCATCTTACTTTCGACGAGACCGGCCCCGCGGACGCGTCGGACATCCCGAGCCGGCTCGTCAACGCGGGGTTCCGCCTGACAAAGTTCATCGAGGAACCCGTCAACCTCGAAACAGCGTTCATGCGCCTGACCAAAGGCCTCGTCCAGTGACAAACCCATCCGCACGGGCGAGACGCCCGTGCCACCAAGTGCGCCCGCGCCAACCCCGAGCCGTGCCACGGGTCTGACTCGCGCCCGGCGGTCCTGCCACGCCCGGATGCCGACTCGGTATTCTTGGGCATAGTGTGTCAACCCCGGCGCCGACACCGCGTCGCGCCCGACGGACCATCCGACATAGGAGGAGCGACCGATGAATCACCGCACGATGCTCGCCGGCCTCGCCGCAGCGGGTCTGCTGCTGGCCGGCTGCGCCAAGCAAGGCTCTACCGCTTCGAGCACGCACACCCCGGCACAGCGCCAGGCTAGGAACGCCAACCTCGGCGCGGGTATCACCTACCCCGCCAGCCAAACCGTATCCCACACGGACACATATCACGGCGTGCGCGTCGCGGACCCCTACCGCTGGCTCGAAGACGGCGAGTCATCCGACACCGCCGCGTGGGTCGAAGCGCAGAACAGGGTCACGTTCCCCTTCATAGAAGCCGTCCCCGAGCGCGACACGATCAAATCGCGCCTGACGACTCTGTGGGATTACGAACGATTCGGCATGCCCTGGAAAGAAGGCGGCAAATACTTCTACACCTACAACGACGGGCTGATGAATCAGAGCCAGTTGTTCGTGATGGATTCGCTTGACGGGACGCCGCGACTGCTGCTGGATCCGAACACTCTCAGCGCCGACGGGACGATCTCCGTCGCCGGCTACGCCGTCGGCCCGGACGGCAAGCACCTGGCGTACTCGATCTCCGACGGCGGTTCGGACTGGCGCGAGTGGAAGGTCCGCGAAATCGCCTCGGGGCGCGACCTGTCCGACCACATCAAGTGGTCCAAGTTCAGCGGGGCTTCGTGGCTCAAGGACGGGTCGGGCTTTTTCTACAGCCGATACGACGAGCCGACCGGCGCCGAACTCGCCAGCACGAACTTCTATCAGAAATTGTATTTCCACCAGATCGGCACGCCGCAGTCCGAAGACATGCTCGTCTACCACCGCCCGGATCAGAAGAACTGGGGCTTCGGCGGGTCCGTGACGGACGATGGGCGATTCCTCGTTATCTCCGTGACTCTGGGCACGGACCGGCGCAACGGCGTGTTCTATCTCGATCTCGCCTCGCCGGATTCCGGCGTAGTCGAACTGCTCAGCGACTTCGACGCGTCCTATTCCTTCATCGATAACGACGGGCCGATCTTCTGGTTCAACACCGACCTCAACGCCCCGAAAGGTCGGGTCATCGCGATCAACATAAACCGTCCGAGCCGGGAATACTGGGAGGAAATCATCCCTGAATCCGCCGAGACTCTCCGCGGCGTCAGCGCGGTCGGCGGGCGGTTCTTCGCTTCATATCTCAAGGACGCGGCGACGCAGGTGCGGATCTTCGGCCTCGGCGGCGAGAGCCTCGGCGAGGTCCGCCTGCCCGGCATCGGCTCCGCCGGAGGGTTCGGCGGGAAACGTTCGCAAAACGAAACCTTCTATTCTTACTCCTCTTACACCACACCGCCGACCGTCTTCCGATACGACGTGGCCAGCGGCCGCAGCGAGGTATTCCGTTCGCCCGATGTCGCCGTCAACCCCGCCGACTACGTCACGCGCCAGGTCTTCTACACCAGCAAGGACGGCACGCGCGTCCCGATGTTCATCACCCACAAAAAGGGCCTCAAACGCGACGGGCAGAACCCGACGATCCTCTACGGCTACGGCGGGTTCAACATCCCCATGACCCCCGGCTTCAGTGTCGCCAACATCGTCTGGCTCGAAATGGGCGGCGTGTACGCGGTAGCCAATCTCCGCGGCGGGGGCGAATACGGCAAGGACTGGCACCAGGCGGGGACCAAACTCCAGAAGCAGAACGTCTTCGACGACTTCATCGCCGC
>CAZTEE010000053.1:0-9655 GCA_964611775.1 uncultured Phycisphaeraceae bacterium
TCGCGTCGCCGCGGACGAACTTGCTGGCGCCGTCCATCGCGCCGTAGAAATCCGCCTCGTCCTGCACGGTCTGCCGGCGGGTCTTTGCCTGCTGCTCGTCGATAAGCCCGGCGTTGAGGTCGGCGTCGATCGCCATCTGCTTGCCGGGCAGCGCGTCGAGCGTAAACCTCGCCGCCACCTCGCTGATCCGCGTCGCGCCCTTCGTGATCACCACGAACTGCACTATCACAAGAATTAGAAAGATTATTCCGCCCACCACCAGCGAATCACCCGCGACGAAAGTCCCGAACGCGCTGATGACGCGCCCGGCGACGTTCACAGCCTCGGCGGGCGTCGACGCCTCCGCCGACAGGATCAATCGTGTCGAAGCGATATTCAGCACCAGCCGGGTCAGCGTCGTAAAGAGCAGCAGCGACGGGAACACACTGAACTCCAGCGGCCGCACCGTGTACACCGTCGTCAGCAGCATGATCACCGCGATGCAGATGTTCGCCGCGATCATCAGATCCAATAGGAACGGCGGCAGCGGCACGACCAGCACCGCCAGCAGCCCGATTATCCCGATCGGAACGAACAGCCCACGGTGCTTCGCGAGCCTAATCACCCATTCCGGCGCCGGCCTGTCCATCACGCGCGTGGCCACGGCTTAGTTCAACCCCCCCGCCGCGACCTGCTCCGTTCTTCGCGCCGACGCCGCGCGCGCCTCGTATTCTCGACCGTCGAGCCGATACACGAACGCCAGCACCTCCGCTACCGCTTCGTACCACTCGACGGGGATCTCGCGCCCGACATCCGCTGACCTATAAAGCGCCCGCGCCAGCGCCGGCCGTTCCACGATCGGCACCCCGGCGCCCGAAGCGATGAGACGGATCTGCATCGCCATGTGGTCGGCGCCCTTCGCGAGCACCTTCGGCGCGCTCATTTTCTCGGGGTCGTACTTGATCGCGACGGCGTAGTGCGTGGGGTTGGTGACGATCACGTCCGCCTTGGGCACGTCGCCGCGCAGCCGCTGGCGCATGATCTCGCGCGCGATCCGCTGCCGACGGGCCTTGGTCTCTGCGTCGCCCTCGGTGCTCTTGCGTTCGTCCTTGACCTCGTGCTTGGTCATGCGGAGATCGTGCTTGTGCTGCCAGACCTGGTACGCGCGGTCGATGAAGCCGATGAACAGCAGCACCGCGAGGATCCACAGCGCGAGCTCGATAAGCAGCCTAACCGCGACCAGCGCCGCACCGCCGGGCGTCAGCGCGGGGAGCGCGACTATCCGGGGCTTGTGCGACTGGATGACCAGCATCGCGACCGCGGCGATCAGCACGAGTTTCCCGATGTTGACAATCGCCTTGACCAGGCTCTTGCGTGAAAAAATATTCTTAATGCCTTTGAGCGGGCTGAGCCGGTCGATCTTTGGTGATATCGGCTCGAGCGTGAAGTTCCATCCGACCTGCGCGACCTGTTCGATCCATGCCGCGACAGCCATTATCAATAGAATCGGCAGCAGCAGCCGGCCCCCGACCGCCAGCGCGAGATTCACCGACTCACGCAGCGGCGCCGGGGTCAGCCCGCGGCCGAGCGAGCCTGGCTCGAGCGCGGCGCGCATATACGCGCCAAGCCCGTCGAAGAGGCCCGGCCCAAGCAGAAACAAAATAATCGCTGCGAACGACAGCAGCACCGCCGCGGAAAGGTCGGCGCTCCGCGCGATCTGCCCTTTCTCGCGCGCGTCGGCTAGACGCTTCGATGTGGGGTCTTCCGTTTTTTCGCCGAGGTCTTCCGCCACGTCGGGCGACACTCCTTGCTTGAATTACAGCGTGTCCGCCCAGTTAAGCACGGCGCCGACCGCGCCGAGCAACTCCTCCCGGAACGCCTGATCGATGAACGGCAGCGCCCCGATCAGCACAACCGTCGCCGCGACGATCTTGATCGGAAAGCCAAATGTAAGAACGTTGAGTTGCGGCACGGTCTTCATCAGGACGCCCGTGGCGAGCGTTTCGAGCATCAGGATCACGAGCACCGGCGCCGCAACTCGGAACGCCAGCCCCATCCCCGAACCGACGACTCCGACGAGCAGATCGAGCGGCGCCCGCCCCATCGCGAACGCGCCCAGCGGGACCCGGTCGAAAGTATGCAGCACCGCGGCGTGCGCGATCTCAAGCCCGCCAAGCGTCAGGAACACCGCGAGCGCGAGGAAGAAGAGGATCTGCCCGACGATGTCTCCGTCGCTGTCGAGCGCGGGGTTGAAGACCACGCCGAGGCCCAGGCCCATCTGCTGCCCGACGATCAGCCCCGCCATCTGCACGCTCATGATCGGTATCGCGATGATAAGCCCGATCGCGGATCCGATTATGAGTTCGCCGAGCATCATCGGCGCGAGTGTGACCAGTGTCACATCACCGACGGGCGCGGCGCCGATCGCCGGGAACACCGCCAGCGTCATCGCGATCACGATCAACGCCTTGATCGGGACCGGGATCAGCGGACCCGATACGCCCGGCGTAAATATGAACAGCCCGCTCAGACGCGCAAGCACCAGCGCGAACGGAACTACATACGGCATTACAGCGTCAACGATCGGCATCTGCTTCCAGCGGCTAGGAGAATGTAAGCATCCGCACAGCGAAGTCCAGGATCTGCTCCGTGATCCACGACGTGAGCAGGATCGTCACGCCGATCATCACGAGAATCTTCGGCACGAATGTCAGTGTCTGCTCCTGTATGCTCGTGATCGACTGCACGATGCTGATCGCCAGGCCGATCAGCACGCCCGACGCGAGGATCGGCAATGAAACGACCATCGCTATCCACAGCGCCTCGCGGACAAGATCGAGAAGCGGCCAGTCGGTCGTCATGCGCGCGGCCCTCCTATGCGAACCCCAGCGCGCCCTGTGTCAGCAGCGCCGCGACCGTCTCGGGCGCGCCGGGCTGCGCGAAACTCGTCAGCAGGCTCCCGACCAGCAGCTGCCAGCCGTCGACCATCACGAACAGCAGAATCTTGAACGGCAGGCTGATCAGCACCGGCGGGAGCATCATCATGCTCATCGATATCAGCACGCTCGAAATTATTATGTCGATCACCAGGAACGGCAGATACACACGGAAACCCATCAGAAAAGCCGTCTTCAGCTCGCCCAGCATGAACGCCGCCGCAAGCGTCATCGTGTCAACGTCAGCCCGGCGGATCGAGGACGGCTCGGACGTGTCGATCCCTTTGTAGTTAAGAATCATGTAAAGCCCGGACCACGACTCCGTCGCGTCGATCTGCGCGAACATGAAATCACGCAGCGGCTGCGAGGCCCGGCCCCACATCTCCATCTGGTCCGTGATCTCCCCCTGCTGATACGGCACGATCGCCTCGGCGTAGATGCGGTCGAGCGTCGGGGACATCACAAGGAACGTCATGAACAGGCTCAGGCCGAGGATCACCTGCGACGGCGGCAGCGTCTGCGTCCCCATCGCCTGCTTGAGCAGCCCGAGCACGACGATGATGCGCACGAAACTCGTCGTCATGATGAGGATCGCGGGCGCGAGCGTGAGCACGGTCAGCAGGATGAGGATGTTGATCGCACCGGCGAGGCCGCCCTCGAACCCCGGCGCGGCGTCGGCGGCGTCTTCGAGCGCGGAGATCGGGTTGAAGCCGGTCGCCCCGGCCGGCGCCGGCGTCACGGGCGGGCCGAACAAGTCCTGCGCCGAAGTGTGCGTTCCACCTGCAAAAAACAGCATGAACGCGACGATGACGCCGACGATCGCGCGTGCCCGCGTGGTCATGATGCGCCCCCGTCCATGCTGGCTAGTCGTGCGCGGATGGCAGCGAGGCGGTCGGCGCCGGCGCTCGACTGCGCGCGGCTTGCCGTCGAACGAGTTTCCGGGAATAAGCGCAGCGCCGCTTCGACGGTAGTCGGCGTCCGGCTCGGCATGCCGGAGCGATCGCCGAACTCGGGGTCGCGCTCGAAACGTTTGAGCATCGAGGTGAATTTCGCGGCGAGCGATTCGCCCTCTTCGTCGCGCGTGCGAATGATGAGCGACGCGACTTCGTCGGGGTCCGTCACCTCGGCGATGGTGCGGAAGCCGTCGGAGGATTGGCTCAGCAGCAGCACGCGCTGATCCATCTTGAGCAGGACCAGGGACTGCCCGCGTGCGACGGGGTATCGCGCGAGGACGTTGAGCACACCGGACGGCGCACGACCGGCGGGGCCGAGTTGCGCAGCCATCCCCCCCGCGCGCGACGCCAACCGGCGCACGATCCATCGCGTGACGAAGATCAGCGCGATCACCGCTGCGAGGGAGAGGATCGTGCGCGACATCGACGAATCGCCCAGCGGTGAGGCGGCGCCCGGCGCTGCGGTCGCGGTCGGCACGCCGAGCGGGGTTCTCTCGATCGCCGCGGCTCCGGGCCGGAGATCGTTCGTGGCTGTTTCACTGGAGAGGCCGGGCGATTCGATTATTTCAGATGTTTCGATTGCGATCGCGGGCTGCGAATAACCGATCGGGGGTCCGATCGGGTCGTTCGGAGCCGCGTCCGCGCCGGCGGATAATGAACCGATCGCGACAACGGCGACTAGCACGAGATGAGCGAACGACAGCCGGTCGCCGATCCGCGTGCGTGCGTTTGTCACGGGTTTTCGCGCCCGGATCGCGCTCATGGTTCGCCGTCCTGGCTTTATCTTCGGCAGGCTCCGCCCGCCGGGGCGCCCGTCACGGGGCGCGTGTTTCGATTCTGTCGGATCAGTCTTGCAGTGAAGCGGCGGTGAGGATCTCGCTCACGCGCACGCAGAAACAGTCGTTGATGACGAGGACCTCGCCGCGGGCCACGCGGCGGTCGTTTACGTAGACATCAACCGGGTCGCCGGCGGCCTTGTCGAGTTCGACGACCGATCCTTCGCCGAGTTTGAGCACGTCCTCGACGAACATGCGTGTACGCCCGAGTTCTATTTTTACATTTAGGTTGACATCGGCGAGCATGTCGACCTCGGCGGGGACGGGCCGCGACGCCGCGGGTGAAACTTCGACCGGCGTGAACGGCCGGGCGGCCCGTGCGCCGTTGCTCGGCGCCGGGTTGCTCGGCGCAGCGGGCTTAGCCGCGGGGGAATGATCAGGTGTGGCGGAAACCGATTCGCCGTCGGAGTCGCTGGTGAACGTCCCGGACTTGACGCTCGCGATCGCCGCCTGCGCGGCTTTGAGCGCGGCGAGGGCGGCGTCGTTCGCTGCGTTCGATACGGGTGTCTTCGGATCCGCCGCCTCCTCGGCGACTTCAGCCGCCGCCGCCGACGCCGCTTCGACCGCTTCCTCGGCGCCCGGGGAATCGGCGTCGAGCGCGTCGGCGCCATCGGTCGGGATGCCCTCGGCGCCCGCCTCGGGGCTTTGCCCTTCGTCAGGCTGTTTCATCTCTTCGTCGCCCGGCATCACGACTCCGCTGATGTGCTATCACGCCACACTACGATGCGCATCCCTGTCGCGCATGGCATGCCGATATCGGCGATCGGCGCCGGCGTCCGATATTTTTTCTCGGTTGGTTTGTTAGCCGCGACCGGGCGTCAGAAGTCCGCCGGGAACCCGACGAGTTGAGGCAGCAGAACCTCCTGCACACGTTCCTCGCCGTCTGCGTCCTGTCCAAATACCGTGCGCAGATACTGCGCGAACTGGCGCGTTACGGTCTCCAGATTCGGCTCCTGGAGGTGGTTCTGATGTGCGTTCCGGAGGATTCGGCTGACGCCGGTCTTAAGCTCGGCGCCCCGTTCATCGAGCAGACGCTCGACATGCGCCCGATGCTTAGCCTTGACCTGCACCTGGATTTCCAGATCCCAGAGCCAGACCCGCCCGGTGCTGTGGTTGGGGAACTTGTCGCGGACGATCAGCAGTTCGCCGGTGGCTTCGAGGGTGTCGGCGGGGGCGAGATCGATCACGCCGCCTTTGACCTCCGCCGGCGGCCCGCCCATCGAAACGACGCCGACAACCACCACCGCCTCGGCGATCAGCAGGCCGAGCACGATGAGCATCGCCTTGAGCGGCAGCTTCTTCTTGCCGGGCTGCTCGGCGGCGGCTTTATCGTCTTGTTTGGGCTTCTCGGGCATCGCGATCTGTGGACAGTTACCGGATCAGGAGCCGCCCCCGAGGGCACGCTGCGGATCCGTGAAGTTCGAGTCCGGGGTGAGATCATCGGCGGTCGATTCGGTCATGATGATCTCCACCCGGCGGTTCTCAGCCTGGGCCTCGGGGCTGTACGTTCTGGGTGCGACCGGCTCGGTGTCGGAACGCGCTTCGAGGACCATCACCTCATCGCGCAGCCCGCCCTCGCGCACGAGGAACTCCTTAATCGCCTTGGCCCGCGCGTAAGACAAGTCCCAAAGGTCCGTGAACCTCGAGCCGGGCGGGAGGGTCTCCGCTGCGGTGTGCCCGCGGATCTCGACCTTATTTTTTCGGCCTCTCAGGAGCCGGGCGATGTCGCGCAGCGGCTCGTGCGCCGCAGGGAGCAGCACCGCCGACCCAGGCTCGAAACTCAGGCTCCCGCCGATGGTGAACATCAGCCCGTCCTGGACGCGCGACACCTTCGTCATCTTGCCGCGCGGCCCGTCGACGGAGGACTGGCTTACCGCCGTCTGGTCCATGCGCTTGCGGGCCATCTCCTGGAGTGTCTCGATCATCGAGCGCAGGGGCGGGTCACGCGTGGGCATCACGCCGATCCCGCCCGCATACCCGAAAGCCTCCTTCACCGCGGTGATGACCTTCTGATATTCGTGCTCGCGTTTGAGTTCGCTGAAAGCGACCAGGAGGATGAAGAACGTGAGCAGCAGCGACATCATGTCGCCGTAGGTCACTACCCACTCGGGTACCCCGGCGGGGCACGCGCATTTCTTTTTCCGTGCCATGCTCTGGTCCGTCGTACGGGATCTGGGGTCAGGCCGCCTTCTTCATCTCGGCGTCCTCGCTGGCGACGCGCTGCCTGGGCGGGAGGAACGTGCGGAGCTTGCTGTCGACGACGCGCGGGTTGTCGCCCGCCTGGATGCTCATGACGCCCTTGATGATGATGGTCTTGGCGAGAACCTCCTCCGCGCTGCGGAGCGCGAGTTTGTCCGCCAGCGGCAGGAAGAAGACATTCGCCATGATCGCGCCGTAGAGCGTCGTCAGCAGCGCGACGGCCATGCCCGCGCCGATGCCCGACGGGTCCGACATGTTCCCGAGCATCGCCACCAGGCCGATGAGCGTCCCGATCATGCCGAACGCGGGCGCGTAGCGTCCCATCGCGTCGAGCGTGGACTTGCCGCGCGCATGCCGGTCTATCAGGTTCTCGAGATCAATGTCGAGGATCTGCTCTATCAGTTCCGGGTCTGTGCCGTCGACCGCCATGCGGATGCCCTGGACGATGAACGGGTCGCTCATGTCCTCGGTGTGGTTCTCCAGTGAGAGGATGCCGTCGCGGCGGGCGACCTCGGCGTACTTCACGAGTTCCTCGATCAGCGCCAGCATGTTCGGCGGCTTAGCCAGGATCGTGTTCTTGATCACGCCCGGCATCTTGAGCACCTGCCCGAGCGGGAACGCGATCAATACCGCCGCGATCGAGCCGATAATCACCACCACGATGGACGGCGCGTTGATGAACATCGCCACCGACCCACCGAGGAGGATCGATCCGATGACGACGAGCACGCCGAGGATCAAGCCGATAATTGTGGCGATGTCCACGCGCGAAGCCTCCGACCACGCGGGCGCTCGGATCGCGCCCGTTCAGTCTGATCGGAGGTCCGAGTCGGCGACTTGAGATCGGTCACGCCCGGACTGATCAGTCCGGCGGGAGCAGCGTCCTCAGCCGGCGCCCGTAGTCGATCGCCCGCGCGACCACCTCGTCGAGCGACTCGCGCACGATGATGCGGTCGCCGGACGTCAGCGTGATCGTCGTGTCGGGCCGCTCCTCGACGGTGCGGATGAGTTCGGCGTTGACGACGAAGCGGTCGCCGTTGAGTCGGGTGAGTGTTATCACCGTGGTTGCTCCGTCGGGCGCGGGTTCAGATCTGGATGAGCTGCTGGAGCAACTGGTCGGCGGTGCTGATGACCCGCGACGCGGCGGAGTAGCCCGTCGTGGTGAGGATCATCTCTATGAACTCGGCGCCGAGATCGACGTTCGAGAGTTCCAGCGCACCCCCGATGACGCGACCCGCGCCGAACTCGCCGGGGCTTGTTATCAGCGCGGTCCCCGAGTTCGGCCCGACGCGGAAGAGGTTGTTCCCGACTTCGATCATGCCCGCGGGGTTGGTGAAACTCGCCAGCGCGATCTGCCCGACCGTGCGTGTCAGCCCGTTGCTGAACCCGCCGGTGATGACGCCGTCCTGCCCGACGCTGAATGTGGTGAGCGTCCCGATCGGCGTCCCGTCCTGAAAGGTCGCGCCCAGTTCGCTCGTCCGGTCCACGAGCGCGGTGACGCCCTCGTCGCCCGAAGCGAGTTCGATCATGACGTTATTAGGGTTCACGGCGCCGAAACCCACACGCGGGAGCGTCATCTGTATCGCACCGCCGGAGAGGATCTGCCCGTTCGTATCGAACGAGACCATCCCCGACCCGAGGTTTATGCTCGGGTCCGCCGGGTCGAACTTGTCGCGCGAGTCGAGGAAGTACCGCCATTGTGTCCCCGTGTCGTCCGTCGATTCGAGCACCATCGTCAGGTCCACGGTCAGCGGCGTGCCCAGCGAATCAAAGATGATGAACGATGTCCGCACGGACTCACCATCGGCGACCCCGGTCACGGCGTCTTGCGTGATCGTGTAGGGGTTTGGGACCGCCGCCCCGGCGTTGTCGAGGATCCTGATGTTTGACTGGGTCAGGGACAGATCGTTCACCACGCCGGTGTTCCCGACGATGCTTATTGTTCCGGTTACGGGGTCGTACGCCGCGCCGGTCGTCGCGCCGTCGGGGTTCGTCTGACCCGTGATTATTCCAAAAGTATTATTAATGATATCGAGGATGTCCTGGATGGTCGTCGTCGCGTCGACGAGGATGGACTGCGCGGGCATGGTCTTCTCGCCCTTCTGCGCACCGGTGATCGTGAGTGAGTACGGCGCGCCCGGGGCGGGGAAGAGCGGGTTGGTCGGGTTCGACGGATCTTCCAGCGTGCCGAGGATCGTCGAACCAACGCCGGGCAGCGGGACGCCGCCGAGATCCGTCAGCGGCTGACCGAACGTCAGCAGAGAGCCTTGCGTCGGGACCATCGCGGCGTCGGCGTTGAGATTCCCGGCAAGTTGCACTACCTGTGTAGCCTCCGCGATCGTCAGAGATCCTTGCGGTATCGACAGCGGCTGGGCCTGGCCCTGCGTGATATTGAACGTGCCGTCGACGGGGAACCCCAGCACGCGCTCGCCGGTCGCGTTGATGAGTTCGTTCTGGCTGTTGAGTCGGAACGCGCCCGAACGAGTGAAGAACTGCTCGCCGGCGCGTTCGACGATGAAGAAGCCGTCGCCTTCGATCGCGATATCGGTGTTGACACCGGTCGGCGAGATGGACCCGCTCGCAAAGTTGCGCTGGGTGCCCGAGACGGTGACGCCGAGGCCGATCTGCCCCGGGTTCGACCCGCCGCTCGAAGCGCTCGGTCCGCTCCCGAGGCTGATGTTCTTGCTGAAGTTCGACGAGAACTGGGCCCGGCTGGACTTGAACGCATTGGTGTTCACGTTCGAGATGTTGT
>CAZTEE010000054.1:0-9586 GCA_964611775.1 uncultured Phycisphaeraceae bacterium
CGTGGTGATCGTGTTCCCGCTCGACCTCAGCGCGCATCCGGGGCGGCGCGTGCGGGTGTTCGCGCTGGAGCCAGTCGATCAGTTTCTCTCGCACCAGGCGGCGTAGATTCCAGGCATTTGAGGAATCTGAAGCGCTCACCAGCGCGCGGAGCGTCATCGTGCGTTCGGTCGCGTCGGTGATCTGCACGATCTGGATTTTGCCGTCCCACAGATCGCCGGCGTCTTCTTCGAGGATCCGTCTGAGTTCGGCGCGCACGGCGTCTACGGGGACCGTGTAATCGCAGTGGATGAAGACAGTCCCAAGCAGGTCCGCGGTCGTGCGCGTCCAGTTCTGGAACGGCTGCTCCACGAAGTAGCTGATCGTGACGATCATCCGTTGTTGGTCCCAGAATATTACGACTACATAAGTCGATGCAATCTCCTCGATGCGGCCCCATTCGCCTTCTATGATGACTACATCATCAATGTGCAGAGTCTCTGTGAGCGCGATCTGCACGCCGGATAGCAGGTTGGTCAGTATCGGCCGCGCGGCGAGCCCAACGACAATGCCCGCGATACCTGCAGACGCGAGGATGCTGGCGCCGAGCTGCCTAGCCGCCGGGAACGTCATCAGGATCGCAGCCGCGGCGAAAACGCTCACGACCGCGACGGTCGCTTTGCGAAAGATGCGCACCTTGGTGTGCATCTTGCGTGCTTCAAGATTGTCGGGGCGATCGATGTTCCAGCGCTGCCGGACGAGATCGTCAACGACGTGCGTCACTTCCACGAGCGACCACGCGACAGCGACGATCAGGCCGATTAAGAGAAGATGCCGGGCGATTTCTGCGACTGATACAGCGTCGGCGGGCGGGCGTATTATGAGAGCCGCGATGAGTGGGAGGAGCAGCCTCGCGGGCGCTGCGCCGTGCCGGACGAAAGACGAGTCCGCGACTCCCTCCGTTCGGTTCGTGAGTCTGCGAAGCGCATCGAACAGCAGAGTGTGCACGATCAGCCCGACCGTCGCGGCGCCGACGACGCCGAGCGCCCACAGGCCCGCCAGCCTCCATCGCGCGGGAGTGATTTCCAGTCCGAAGGCATCGAACATGGCGCGAGTACACGCGCCCGAGCGAGCGGCGCAAACCGATATCACAGCAGATTAAACTAAAATATATTATAAGAAGTACTCTACGCCGCGAAGGCGGCGTCGGTCAGGGCTTCTGCGCCGTCGGGGCCGCAGATCCGTATCTCGCCCGGGCCTGCGCGCTTAGCGGCGTAGAGGGCGAGGTCGGCGTGGCGGATCAGCGTCTCGGCGGCGCCCGGGCGGCTAATGGATAGGCACGCGATGCCGATGCACATCGAGCAGTCGGCGCCGGCCTCGGGACGGATGTGCGCGTTGAACGCACGACGCAGGCGGTGCGCGAGGTGTGTCGCTGTGCGCGCGTCGGCGCGCGGCATGAGCACGACGAACTCGTCCCCGCCGTAGCGTGCGGCGGCGTCGGACGCGCGGATCTCCCGCGCGATCATCTCGCCCGTCAGCGCCAGCACGCGGTCGCCGCGCTGGTGCCCGTGGGTGTCGTTGACGGTCTTGAAACCGTCGAGGTCGATCATTATGCACGCGAGATCTGATTCGTAGCGGGCGGCGACGGCGAACGTTGCATCGAGACGCTGTTTCAGCCACCAACGGTTGTTAAGCCGCGTCAGAGGGTCGGTGGACGCCATTTCTTCCAGGCGGTCGGTGCTCTCGACGAGTTCGCGATTGCGCTGCACGAGTTCGGCGAGCGAACGAGTCAGACCCGCGTGCAGGCGCAGCCGATCGCGTTCGATGCGCGCAATGCTCAGACACTTCATGATGGTGAACGCGATCGCCTGGCACGAGCAGCCCCGGCGCGGGAGGAAATCGGTCACGCCGTGCGACAGGAGCGCGTCGAGCCGGGATTGCTCGGGGGTGTCCAGGAGCGCGATCATCGGCGCCGAGGGGATGCGGTCGAGCAGAGCATCGTGCAACTCAGCGGGGTCGATGTCGGGCGGAGAATCGGCGCACAGCACGAGGCGCACGCCGCGGAGATCGGTGCGTTCAATCGCTTCAATGCTCGCCGCGTGCAGCGCCCGCCCGCCGGGGAACGCGCGCGCCAGACACACTGCGTGGGCCTCGGCGTTGCCGCGATCAGGCTCGATCAGCAATGTATCGATGGAATCCATGCGGTCCCGTGGCTGAGCGGATATGTGAACCACAACAGCGGCCCCGCGGGCCGCGACCCGCCCGGCTGTATCGGTCCGTCGCCCGGGGCGCTCAACGAGGATCGTGCGAGTGTGTGAATGGGCTGGTTTCTCGGACCATCCGATCAGCGTGATCGGTCGGCGGCCGGGCCGTCGGCGTCTTCGGCGAGGGGTCGGGGGGCGTGATCGGCGAGATCATCGCGGACGCTGCCTCTCCAGAGAGGGACGCCTTCGCTGTAGGCGGCGCGGGCGATGAGGTGCGACGCGATCGGGGCGGTGGCGAAGAGAAACAATATTACTATAACCGCCTCGACGACGGTCGCCGCGTCCCCGAAGTGCACGCCGACACCCAGCGCCGCGCACGCCACTCCCAGCGTTCCGGCTTTGGTCGCCGACTGCATGCGCATATAAAGATCGGGCATCCGCGCCAGCCCGATCGCGGCGAGCAGGCCGAACCCGGCGCCGACCAGCACGAGCGTCGCGGTGAGTACGTCCCAGAAACTCATCCCACCTCCCTCCGGTAGATGAAGATTGCAAAGGCCGCAGTCCCTAGAAAGAGCACAAGTCCAGCGACCAACGCAACCGCGAGCAACGCGGACCTCTGCGTGACGATAGCGTAGGTGCACAGGATTCCGAGCGACTGAAACGCGATGAGATCCAGCGCGACGACGCGGTCGGCGAGCGTGGGTCCGACACAAAGCCGGAATGTAGCGATGAGGATCGCGAGCGCGAACACGCCGCCCGCGACGACGAAGAGCCAGTGCGCGGGGTCGCCGGCGGGTGGGATCATCGGGTCACCTCGAGTATCCGCCGTTCGAAGCCTGCCTTGATGTCGCGGATCTCGGCGTCGGCGTCTTCGACGTGCATGAAGTGGATGGACATGGACGTGTTCCCGGGCGCCACGTCGAGCGTCAGCGTCCCGGGCGTGAGCGTGACAAGCATCGCCAGCAGCGTCGCTTCGCCGTCGGTGAGGTTCGATTCGAGCGGGACATCGAGGACCGCCGGCCGGAGCGTCCGCAGGTCGGAAACTGTGTAGCGGGCGACGCGGACATTGGCGCGGACGAGCGCGTAGACGGTGAAACCGGCGAGTTCGGCGGTGGCCCAGCCCCGGCGGAGATACGCGGGCCGTCGGCCGCGCGTGCTGCCGATCCAGAGAACGATGAAACCGAGCGCGAAGCCGGCGAGGAAGTTGGACGGCGTGATCGGGCCGACCAGCGCGACCCACAGCAGCGCCAGCAGCAGATTCGTACCGAGGGTCATTGTTCGACCCTCCCGGGCGAGTCATCAAAGTCGGCGCCTAGCACCGCGTCGATGTACGCGCCGCTGTCTAGGAGTTGCGCAGCGGTTTCGCGCGCGAGGTTGTACATCGGCCCGGCGCCAAGCCCGAGCGCGATGTTCAATGCGGCGAGCATCGCGATCGGTGTGAGCATGGTCGCCCAGGCGCGCCGTGTCGGCGTCGGGCGCTCGGACGTGTCGGCCTCGTCGGGCGAACCCCAGAAGGCGCCGGACCAGATCTTTACCATCGAATAAAGAGTGCAGAGGCTCACCGCGAGCGACACCGCGACGATGATATAACGACCCGCGGAAAGCCCGCCCGTCACCAGCGCGAGTTTCGGCCAGAATCCGGAAAATACCGGTATTCCCGCGAGTGAGAGCGCCGAGATAATGAAGAGAGTCGCGAGCACGGGGTGTGTTGTCGCCAGCCCGTTGACGCGATCGAGTTGTGCCGTCCCCCGGTCGTGCAGGATCGCGCCGCTGACGAGGAACAGATTGGTCTTGGCGATAATGTGATGGACGATGTAGAAGACCATCCCGGCGAGCGCGATCAGCCCTGCTTCGCCGAGTTCGCCCGATTCGCCGTGCTTCGCGGCGACGACGAGCGCGATCCCCAGCCCCATCAGCATGTACCCGATCTGGCTGATGATGTGGAATGAGAGGATCCGCCGCATGTCGCTCTGGATGATCGCGCCGAGAACTCCGGTGGTCATCGTAAGCCCGGCGACCAGCAGGATGGCCTCGCCCAGGACGGCGTGCTCCTGATCGAACATAAGAAGCGCGACGCGCGCGATCGAGTACACCCCGACCTTCGTCAGCAGCCCCGCGAAGAGCGCCGACACCACCGCCGGGGGCGTGTGGTACGACGCGGGGAGCCAGAAAAAAACAGGGAAAACCGCCGCCTTGATCCCGAACGCGACGAGCAGCGGCGCCGATAGCAGCGTCGCCGCGCGCGGGTCGTTAAGTTCGTCGAGCCGCACCGCGAGGTGCGCCATATTCAGCGTTCCCGTCGCGGCGTAGAGGAGGCCCACGCTCGCGAGGAACAGCACCGACGACACGAGGTTCAGAGTGACGTACTTGATCGCGCCCTCGATCTGCCTGCGGTCCCCGCCCAGCGTCAGGAGAACGAACGACGACAGCAGCATCAACTCGAACCAGACATAAAGATTGAATATGTCGCCGCTGAGAAACGCGCCCGAGACCGCGGCGAGCAGGCACAGAGTCAGAGGCGGCTGGCCGTTGGCGGCGCGGACACGGTCCGTCCCGGCGATCGCGAAGACCGTGACGGCGAAGCCTGTGATCGCGGCGACCAGCACCATCACGCACGCGAAGAGGTCGGCGACGAGTGAGATCCCGAACGGCGCCGCCCAACCGCCGATGGCGACCGCCTGGATTCCATCGGCGCGGACTTGCGTGAGCAGCATCGCTGCGACCACGAGGACCGCGAGGCTCGACAGCGACGCGATCGCGGTCTGTAGCCGGGCGCGGCCCCATGCGAGCGTGCACAACGCCGCGGCGAGCATCGGGATCAGGATGGGCAGGATGATGAGCACAGCGGTCAGCGGTCCGTGGATGTGAATGTATTGAGGTCGTCGGTGCCAGCGTCCTCGTAGGCGCGGCGGATAAGAACGATGGTGTACGAAACGATGCTGAAGCTGATGACGATCGCGGTTAGAACGAGCGCTGCTGGGAGGGGGTCGCTGTAGGGCGCAGTCGGCGCGTCGGCGCCGCGCTCGACGAGCGCGGGCCTGCCGCGTTCCGGGCGCGCCGCGGCGAAGATGAGCAGGTTCGCCGCGTGACCGACGAGGACAAGCCCGATGACGAGTTTGACCATGCTCCGGCGCAGGAGCATGTAAGCCCCCGCGGCGAAGAGCACAGCGACGCTAAGAACCGCGATCGGCGACATCGCGCGTCTCCTCGAGTGATAGAACCATCAGTACAGCGCCCCCGAGCACCAGCAGGTACACGCCGATATCGAAGGCCAGCGGCGTCCCGACTTTGAGTGGTTCCGCGAACCCTGGGATATCGACGGTCATCCATCGGCCACGCAGGAACACGCCGTCGAACAGAAGCCCGGGCAGCCCGCTGCCCGCGGCGATGAGCAGGCCCGCGCCGATGAGCGTCATCGGCGCGACGCGGAGGTGCATCCGCGTGCGTCTGCCGTCGAAGGCGAGCGCGTAGAGCGAGAACGCCGACGCTGCTAGCAGCCCGCCGACGAAACCGCCGCCCGGCTCGTTGTGCCCGCGCAGCAGGACAATGACGGAAAGGAGCAGCATGACTGGCAGCAGCGCCCGCGCGGTGCTCCGGAAGATTATCGAGTTCATCGCGAGGCCCCCTCGGGGTCGGTTTCCTCGGTCGCGGCGCGTACGCGCAGGAGCGTGTAGACGCCGATCGCGGCTACGCCGACGACGAACACCTCGCCGAGCGTGTCGAGGGCGCGGAAGTCGACGAGTATCACATTAACAACATTACGTCCGTAGGCTTCGGGGACGGCATTTTCGGCGAAGAATCCCGAGATCGGTTCGAGCGTCGGGCCGGAGGTCGCGGCGAGCGCCAGCATCGCGACGACAGAGCCGAAGGCGGTAGCGGTCGCGGCGTCGAGCGTCCGCCGCCCCAGCCCGACGAGGGTTCGGTATCGGGGCAGGTGGAAGATCACCAGCACGAAGATGATGACGACGAGCGTCTCAACGGCGAACTGGGTCATCGCGAGGTCCGGTGCGCCGTGGAGCGCGAAGTAGACCGCGATGATGAAGCCGACGCCGCCGAGCGCCGCGACTGACGCGAGTGCGGTCCGCTGCATGGTGGCGGCGATCGCGGAGATCACGAGCGCGCCGGCGAGCGCGAGGTCCGGCGCCGACAAGTCCGCGGCGTCGATCCGGACGCGATCGACAAGCCCGGACCGCGTCAACGCCAAGAGGCACACCGCGATGATCGTGAGCAGGGTTGTGCGCACGTAGCTCTGAAGGCTGCCGTTCTGGAGAAAGCCAGTGAGCGAGCGAGCGAAGCCGAGCGTGGCGTTTAGCGTTGCGAAGTACGCGCGTTCGGGCGTCACGGGCCGGAGCACAGCGAGCCGGGCGCCGGCGCTGCGGCATGCCGATCGCGCGAAATAAAGCGCTACCCCCGTCAGGATGGCGATGATGCTTAGCACCGTCGCGGTGGTGACGGGCCATGCGAGGTCGATGGGGCGGATGCTGGTTTCGAGCTCGACAGGGCCGCCTGTGATAGAGGCGGCGGTTGCGGTGACGATTTGCTCGGTGAACAACGCCGGGGCAAGTCCGCCGACAAGCCCGGCGAGGGCGAGCGCCGCGGGCGGGAGAACCAGCAGCGCATCGGGACGCCGGCTCGTTGAGGCTGAGTGCGTCGACGCGCCGATGAAAGGTTTGAATCCGACCAGCAGCGCAGCGGCGGCCGTCAGCGCGCCGGCGATGACGATGACTACCACGACCGGCGTCGCCCATTCGGGATGGCTGAGCCCGGCCTTGAGAAGAAGTTCTTTGCCGATGAACCCGACGAGCGGGAACATGCCAGCCATAGAGAGCGCGCCGATTATGCCGGTCGCGGCGAGCAATGGCGCATGTCTAGCCAGTCCGGCGATGCGGAACGGGTCTTTTTCGTGCGTGATTTTGGTGACGGCGCCGGCGACGAGGAAGAGGCAACCTTTGAACATCGCGTGCGCGAGGAGGTATGCCGCGGCCGCCTTGGCAGCGCCCATGCCGAGGAGCATCATGAGAGTCCCGAGTGAACTTACGGTCGAGTAGGCGAGAATGCGTTTGAGTTCGCGCTGCCCGAGGGCCATGGTCGCGGCGACGAGCATCGTCCCGGCGCCGACGAATGTGAGAGTGTCATCCCAGATGGGCGATCCCGATAGCGTCGGGTTCAGCCGGGCGACGAGGTATACGCCGGCCTTGACCATCGTCGCCGAGTGCAGCAGGGCGCTGACGGGCGATGGCGCTTCCATCGCGTTGGGGAGCCAGAAGTGCAGCGGCATGTTCGCGCTCTTCGTGATCGCTCCGGCGAGCACGAGCGCGACGATCGCCGGGTAATACGGATGTTCGAGGACCGTGTCGGCGGGGAGTTCGCTGATGCGGAACGTCCCGCCCGCGATCCCGAGAAGCACGATCCCCGCGAGGAGCGCCAGCCCGCCGAGCGCCGTGACGAGCAGCGCCTGAAGGGCGGCGACGCGGGCGCGTTCGCGTTCGTGGTCGAATCCGATGAGGAGGAATGATGTGACGCTGGTGAGTTCCCAGAAGATAAATAGGAGGATCAAGTTGTCCGCGGTGACGACGCCGAGCATCGCGGCCATGAAGGCGACGAGCGTGGCGACGAGCCGCCCGGCGCCGGGCTTGCCGCGCATGTAGGAAGAGGTGTACACGAGGACGAGCGCGCCGATGAAGGTGATCAGCAACGCGAAGAGCATCGACAGCCCGTCGAGCCGGAACGACGCGGCGACGCCGAGTTCGCCGATCCAATCGCGTGATTCGGTGAAGACCTCCCCGGCGGCGACGCGGGGGAGCCGGGCGGCGTAGAGCACGCCGAGGGCCGCGGGGATCGCCGCGACCACGAGCGACCCCGCCCGCCAGGACATCCGAGTTATGATCGGAGACAAGGCGGCGAGGATTATCAGCGTGATGACCGATCCGGCGATCAACGCCGGGCCTCACGCCAGGATTGGTATAAACCTGATTCGCACCGTGCGAGTTTCGAACCGCCGCGCGATGATCGCACACGATCGGTCGCACCGGATTGGTGATCGCTGATTGTGAGCGGTGCTGTTTTCATAGTCGGCGTGGCGATGTGGAGCCGTTGATCAGTCTGGTTCGCCGTGCGAACAGGAACGCCGCGCTCGGTACGATCGTCTGTGGTTGCCCACCGAGGTACGAGATGCAAGCCCACACTCGCTGCAAGGGAGATAGAAGGACACATCGCGGCGGGATCATACCATATTTCCCGGCGTGATCCGTTCTGAATGCCCGTCGATCGGTCCGTATGCGGGTGTACACCGGATACGATTCTGGTTCTCAGGATCATCGCGCAGGAACTCCGACCGACGTTGATGTATAAGGATTGTGTCGCTGGAAACCGGCGGCGCAATAAATGTAATATAAGGGCGACGCCGGACCGGTGGAAGCATTGCAAGGGAGTTGCGTCCGCGGTCGGCGCCCATCGGCCAAGCCCCCGGGCAAGAGCCGACGGTGTCAGCAGAGTCGGGCGCCGGTGTGAGTGAGCCGAGCCGGTGTATTCTCAGGTGATGCCGAACCTGATCCGCACCCCGGGACGCCGACCTATGGTGGCGGCGTCGATCCTGTCCGCCGACTTTGCGCGCATGGCCGATGATTGCCGGGATGTGCTGTGTGATTCAGCGGGCGGCGCCGGCGGGCCGGGCGGCGCGGACCTCTTGCATCTCGATGTGATGGACGGGCACTTTGTGCCGAACCTGACGATGGGGCCTGATATGTGCCGGGCGCTCCGGCGGGCGTTCCCGGCGGTGACGCTGGACGTGCACCTTATGGTGACGGACCCCGGGCGGTATGTTCAGGCGTTCGCCGAGGCTGGGGCCGACCATTTCACTTTTCAAGTCGAGCCGGCGCTCGGGGTGTACCGGAGCAAGGGGCCGATCGAGGGGCCGGCCCGGTACGACCCGGCGGAGGTGATCGCTGCGATCCATGAGGCGGGTATGACCGCTGGGATTGCGATCAACCCCCCGACGGAGCCGGATGTGCTGGCGCCTTGGCTTGAGATGGTCGAGATGGTCCTGGTGATGAGCGTGCATCCGGGGTTCAGCGGGCAGAGGTTCATCGAGTCCACCGCCGCAGTGACGGCGGGGCTGCGGCGGTTCCTCCGCGAAGATCAGGTCATCGAGATGGACGGCGGGATCGCGCCCGGCAACGCGAAGATCGCCCGCGACGCGGGGTGCGATGTGCTGGTCGCGGCGTCGGCGATCTTCGGCCTGCCCGTGGGGGAGCGTGTCGCCGTGGTCCGGGCTATTCGTGGGGATGCGTGACGCCCCGTCTGAGCGGTGCGAGAAGCGGGACCGCGTAGTTCGCGCACGTACGATTTTTCCCGTACTCCCTCGGGCGTGCCGGGGCACACTTTATATCAGTGCAGACGCCGGGTT
>CAZTEE010000055.1:0-9522 GCA_964611775.1 uncultured Phycisphaeraceae bacterium
GATACAGATCGCCCGGCTCAGCGAGCGGCTCGACCGGTGAGAGCCGGGCGCTCGCCCGGGCGTGTGACCGGCTAGAATGACGCCTAGACCGGATTCGCCCGTGAATCCGCCGATTTCTATCGAATCACGAGAGGGACGCGCGATGCCGTTCTATACCAAACTCGGCGACCTGCCACGCAAGCGCCACGTCCAGTTCCGCCGGCCCGACGGCGCTTTCTATTCCGAAGAAGTCTTCGGCACAAAGGGCTTCGTCGGCCCGACCAGCACGCTCTACCACATCCACCCGCCGACGCAGGTCTCGGGCTGGGAGCCGATGTACTCGACGAAGCCGGAGTACGTCGAGACCGGAGTGATGCGCATGCGGCACCTCAAGACCATGCCCCGCCAGGCGCACGGCGACCCCGTGACGGGGCGCATCGTCCTCTTCGGGAACGCCGACTGCCGGATCTCGATCTGTGTCCCCGCCGAGCCTATGACATATCATTATAAGAACGCGATGGGCGACGAGTGCCTGTTCGTCCATTTCGGCACTGGCGTGTGCCACACGATGTTCGGGACGCTGCGTTTCGGTCCGAAGGACTACATCATCATCCCGAAGGGAGTGATCTACACGATGAAGTTCGACGCGCCCGAGCCGGGCGAGCCGGACCCGCGTTTCCTGGTGATCGAGACGGTCAACGCGTCGCACATCGAGCCGCCGCCGCGGTATCTGTCGAAGGACTCGGCCCAGTTCCTCGAGCACTCGCCGTACTGCGAGCGCGACCTGCGCCTGCCGGAACTCCCGCTGACGTTCGACGAGATGGGCGAGTTCGAGGTGCGCGTCAAGGGGCTGGACCAGATGCACTCGTACCACTACCACTACCACCCGCTGGACGTTGTGGGGTGGGACGGGTGCTACTACCCTTACATTTTTAATATCGATGACTTCGCGCCGATCACGGGGAAGCTGCACATGCCCCCGCCGATCCATCAGACGTTCGAGGCCCACAACTTTGTGATCTGCTCGTTCTGCCCCCGGATGCTGGACTGGCACCCCGAGGCCATCAAGGTGCCGTACAACCACTCGAACATCGACTCGGACGAGGTGCTGTATTACGTCGAGGGTAACTTCGGCTCGCGCAAGGGGATCGAGGTCGGTTCGGTGACGGCTCACCCGCAGGGGATCCCGCACGGCCCGCACCCGGGGACCATCCTCGCGTCGCTGGCGGCAACGCACACCGCGGAACTAGCCGTGATGTGCGACACCTTCCGCCCGCTCTATCCGACGAAGGAGGCGCTCGCGCTCGACGATCCGGCGTACCCGGCGTCCTGGCAAGGCGAGCACTTCCCGGGCCTCGAATCGGGCAACGGCAAGCCGCTGCGCTCCGCGACCCCCGACGTCAAGAAAACCGCCGACACCTGGACGTGAACGCCGCGGCGCGGTGTTGCTCCCGTGCGTCCTTCGCGTAGCATGGGCGGCATGATCTGCTCGCCAGGGATTCGGGCGTCGGAACGATCGGGCGCGCGCCCCGCAGCACTCGTCGTCATCCTTGCATTGCTCGCGTTCGCGACGGCCCGCGCGGATCAACCGGTATTCGATGATGTGCCGCTGCTCACCGGTCGCGACTTCGCCGGGCTAACATTCCCCGTCGAAGCCCAGCCCGGCGACGCGATCCTCGAAGCCCGCGGCGGGTGGGCCTGGTCCGACGGGGAAGCCCGCCGGCTGCTGCTCGAATCCGACGTGCGCGTCCGTGTCGGCGGTTATGACTTCCGCGCCGATCGTGCTGTCGTTTGGATCGAGCCGCGCGACACCGACGCCGGGCGGACGTGGTCCCTGGCGATGTATTTCGAGAACCTGCGGACGCCGCTCGCCGCCGCGAGGTTTTCCCAATCCGCCCGGCGGCTTCTGGTCACGGCGAACATCGCGGGCGACGTGCTGCTTCGCGCGGCGCTGCTCGAGCCGGGCCGACCCGACGACGAGCCGCTGCTCGCCGAGGGAGAGACGCGCCTCGCGAGTCGGCTCACGCAACTTATCGCCGACGGCGTCACGCCGACACCGGGCACGGGCTTCGGCGAACTCGACCGCGCGTTCTACGAAGCCGCCGGGGCGCCGGCGCCTGTTGATCCCGACGCGCCGATATTCCCGCGTCGCGGCGTGGTGACGTTCGACGGGCCGGACCGCGCGCTCATCACCGGCGAAACCGAGAACACGCTCGTCATCACCGGCGGGGTGGTCGTCGAATACGCCGACCTCGAAGCCGGGCGGACGCTGCTGCTGACCGCGCAGAACGCCGTGGTCTTCCTCGACCCCGCGACCGTCGCGGAGACACTCAGCGCCGGCCCGGGCGAGGTCCGCGGCGTGTACCTCGAAGGGAACGTCATCGCGACCGACGGCGACTTCACCGTCCGAGGCCCGCGCGTCTTCTACGATGTCGCCAACGATCGGGCCGCGATGCTCGACGCGGTGTTCTACACGTTCGACGACGAACGCCGAACGCCGCTCTATGTAAGAGCGGATGTGATCCGGCAGGAATCGCTCGGCCAATGGGAGGCGCAGCGGGCGACGATCTCGAACGTCGCGTTCGCCGAGCCGCATCTCTCGGTCGGCGCGAAGAACGTCCGCGTGATGCGCACGCGCGAAGCGGACGACGGCGGGGGTTCACGCACCGTTATCAGCGCCCGCGGCGTGTCGCTCCGGCTTGGGAACACGCCGATACTCCCGCTGCCCGCGATCGACGGCGAGTTCGAGCCGGGTGCGCTCCCGAGCGTGCGCATCGGCACGAAAGACGGCGATCCGTTCGTCAGCACTCGCTGGGATTTCGCCTCGGTCTTTGGCCTGGACGCGGACTCGCCGATCGAGGGTGATCTGCTCGTCGACGCGTTCTTCGCGCGCGGGCCGGCGCTGGGGTTCGACCTCCAATGGGAAACCGACGATGCGCGCGGCTCGCTCCTCGCGTACGGCATCTATGACGCCGGCGCGGACCGCCTGACCACCGGCGCCGACCTCGACCCACGTCGGGAGGGACGCGGGCTTTTTCTCGGCGAGCACCAATGGCGTCTGGATGAGCGGTGGACCCTCGCGCTCGAGGGCGCGATCATCTCCGACGAGGCTTTCGTCGATGCGTTCTTTGAAAGGATCGCCGAGACCGGCCCCGAAGTTATAAATCGGCTGGCGATCAGCCGGCGCGGCGAGCGATCGCTGCTGCTGGCGCAGGCCACGGGCGTTTTCAACGATTTCACCCCGAACGAGTTCCTGCTCCAGAGCCGGGGCTACCAGGTCCAGCGGCTCCCCGAGGTTTCGTACTGGACCATCGGGGACACGTTCTTCGGCGGGCGCGTGACGTACTTCTCGGAGTCCCGCGCGGGGATACTCAAACCTGCATTCGTCGAGCCGGCGGTAAGGCGGTTCGGCTTCGTGTCGCCGGCGTTGTCGCAGGCGGCGTTCGGGCTAGCGCCGGGGCAGTCGCTCGGCGACGCGCTCCGCGCCGGCGGGTTCACGGAATCGACGATCGCGCGGCTGGACACACGCCATGAGGTCCGCGGCGCGTTCGACGCCGGCCCGGTCCGCGTCACGCCGTTCGCCGTGGGCCGGCTTACGGTTTATGACGACGATTTCGAGGATTTCCGCGCCGCGGGCGGCTTCACCGACGACGATCAGACACGCGCCTGGGCCGGCCTCGGGACGACCTTCTCGACCTCGCTCACACGCGTATATAACAACGTCGAGTCGTCGTTCTTCGACCTCCACCGCCTGCGGCACATCATCGAACCCAGCGCGACAATTTTTACCTCCACAAGTAATATTGATTCCGAGGGCCTGCCCGTCTTCGATGAATCGGTCGAGTCGCTCGCCGAGGGGACCGTCTTCCGCGTCGGGCTTACGAGCACGCTCCAGACGCAGCGCGGCGGGCCCGGCGCGTGGCGCAACGTGGACTGGCTCGTCCTCCGCGCCGAGTTCGTCGCGTCGAGCGACGACACCACGCGAGAATCCGCGATCGGGAGGTTTTTCCAGTCTCGCCCGGAACTTTCACGCCTCGGGGAGTTTGTCGACGCGGACGCGACATTGGCGCTGACCGACGCTGTGGGCGTCGTCGGGTCGATCATCTATGACACCGAGAACAGCACGCTGGACTCGGCGAGCGTCGGAGCGCTGATCGATCACGGCTTCGGGTTCGCGTCATTCGCCGAGATCCGCCGGATCGACGCGGACGTGATCGATTCGACTTTTCTTAACTTCGGCGCGTCGCTGGAACTCTCGGCGCGCTACGCGGTCGGCGCCACCGCGTCGCTCGACCTCGCGGAAGGCTCGTTCGAGACGCTCGATCTCGAACTCCGCAGGCGGTTCGCGCAGTGGACTATCGAAGTGGGAGTCAACTTCGACAATGTTCGAGAAGACGTGGGGCTGGCGCTGCAGATCCGCCCGTGGGGCGGCGAACGCGACCGGGTGCGCAACAGCCTGTCACGCGAACGCTTCTTCGCCGGCGCCCCCGCGCGCGGCGTCGCGGGAAGCCCGTACCGAAGGTGACCGACCATCCGAACGGGATTCACGCGGAGGAAAACAGAGAGGGCAAAGACCAATAAGTTGTAAGATGCTGCTCAGGCGCCCGGGTGGCACGGCGCCCGGGGTGGCACGGCTCTCCAGAGCCGTGCGCGGACGGCGCCGTTCGCGCTGAGAGCACAACTCATCGGTCGGCGTCGCGGCGCCGGTTCCCCCTCACACCGGCCCTCTCCCGGGGGGAGAGGGAGTCGGAAACAGTGGCGCAGACATGAACGGTGGCACGGGCGGCTCGCCCGTGCGTGAATGATTAACTTTTATATCTTTGACCAGCAAACAGACCGGGTACTGCCCGGCTCGCGTCAACTGCTAGAGCAATTTCCGCCTTCTTATTCCGGCTGTCATGCTCTGGGGCGAGTAAGGAGGCCAAGGCATGTGGACACCCGTCGAGATGCGTCGGTGTATGGTCAAGGCTGTCGAGCGGGGCGGGCGTTCCGCGCCGTCACGGCCCGGGAGTGCGCCAACTACTCCCGGTCCCCGGGCTACGGCACATGATTATACAAGATGCGATAACTATGTTCCATCGTGCGGGTTATTTGCCGATGCAGAATGAAGAAAAGACGCGAGCGAGCAGGTCGTCGGTGGTCACGCGGCCGGTGATCTCGCCGAGCGCGTTGAGAGCCGTGCGTAGGGCGTCGGCGATGAGTTCCATCGGCGCGCCGGGTTGCACGGCGTGTCGCTCGGCGTCGTCGAGAGCCGCGGCGGTTTGCGCAAGCGCGTGCGCGTGCCGGGGCGCGATAGTCGCTCCCGACGAGCCGCCTGTCGCAGAAGCGTGGGCGATCGCCGAGCGGAGCGTGTCGAGATTCCAGCCGTCGAGTGCGCACACGGGGACGGCGCCGGCGTCGTCGGGTGAGTCTTGCGGCCGCGCCAGGTCCGCTTTGGTGCGGACACGGATGACGACGGCGTGCTCAGGCGCTAACCGCATGTCAGAGGCGCCGGTCGAATCGCATAATAAGATCACGTCCGCGGCGCCGGCCTCGGCTGACGCGTGTTCGCGGGCGCGGCGGTCGATCTCGCCGGCAGGCTCGACGCCGACGCCCGCCAGGTCGACGAGCGTGACGGTGAGCGGGCCGGCGCTCCAGCGTGACAGATCGATATTTTCCGCGATCGCGTCGCGGGTTGTGCCCGCGACTGGGGATTCGACGGCGCGGGTGCGGCCGACGAGAGCGTTGAATAGCGTGCTTTTGCCGGCGTTGGGCGCGCCGACGAGCGCGACGACTGGTGTGCGCGGCCGGGCCCGCGTCGGTGATCCGCCTTGCAGTGATCTGATATCGACCAGGATAATATTTATATGCGCGGCGAGTGCCGCGGGTTCGATGAGCGTCACGTCCTCCTGATCGGAGAAGTCGATGCCTGCTTCGACGAGCGCGAGGGTGTTGGCGAGCGCGTCGGCGAGAGTGTCGCACTCGGCGCCGAACTCGCCGGCGAGTATGCGCCTCGAGGCTTCGATCTGAGCGTGGTTTTCCGCGGCGATCATCATCGCGACGCCGTCGGCGCGGTCGAGCGACATGCGCCCGTTCAGGCATGCGCGGGCGGTGAACTCGCCAGGCTCGGCGCGGCGGACACCATCGAGTGAGCAGATTCTGTCGATCGTGCGGCCGAGCAGCGCCGGTGATCCGGGGAGTAATATTTCGATGGTGTCCTCGCCGGTGTATGACGCGGGCGCCGGGGCACGGACGAGCAGACAGGCGACGGTCGGCCCGCCGAGGTCGAGTCGCGCGTTGACGCAGCCGCGCGGCGAGTGAGGAACGCTGAGGAGATTGCGCGAGATGTATCCGCACATCGGCCCGGAGATGCGGATCACGCTGCGCGGCGATCGGCCGGGCGGTGAGGCGATCGCGGCGATGGTGTCGCCGAGGATCACGGCTTATTTCTTTCGGTCTTTGAAGGTGGGCGGGCGCTTGCCGCGTTTGCCGCGGAGGTTTTCGACCTTCTTTCGCTCTGGGGAGGGTATTTTGGGTTCGAGGTCGATCTGGTCGATGTGGGCGCGGATGTAGCGGCTCTCGATGATGCCGAGCGCCGAGTTCGTGATGAAGTAGATGGACAGGCCGCTGGGCGCGTTGTACATGAGAACGGGGAAGAGGACGACCATCATAACTTTCATTATTTTCTGCTGCGATTGCTGCTCGGGCGTCATTGATGCGCTCGGTGGCGGGGTGAGATATTTCTGATGCACATAGAAGACGGCGCCGAGGACGAGCGGGAGGATATTGAACGACGAGATCCGGCCCATGAGTGGGACGCTGAAGCCGGCGCCGAACTCGATGAGCCGGTCGGGCGCGCTGAGGTCGCCGAGGAAGGACCACGCGCCGCCCGTGACGGCCTGGAAGACCCCGAAGTACGCGGGCTGGTGCCTGAGGTCGAACGCGAAGAAGAGCATTGCGTAGAGGGCGATCCAGATCGGCGACTGGAGGAACATCGGGAGGCACCCGAGGGCGCCGGTGAAGTTGATGTTCTCCTCGCGCATGAGTCGGGCCATTTCCTCGCGTAGTTTCTTGGGGTCGTCCTTGTATTTTTCCTGTAGTTTCTTTTGTTTGGGCGCGAGCGCCTGCATCTGCTTGCTGAAGCGCTGGACGCTGATCTGGGAGCGTTTGGTGACGGGATGGAGCACGCCGCGGACGCAGACGACGAGGAACATGATGGCGAGGGCCCAGTCGCGGAAGAGGATGTCGTGGAAGAAGCCGAGGAAGTAGAAAAGCCCGCGTGCGAGGGGCTGGAAGGTGCAGAACGCGCACGGCCCGCCGAAGTTGAAGACGATAAGTTTGTTGACTCCCAGCGTTTCGAGAACGGGTTGTTTATTGAGGATTTTGCGGTATATCGGGCCGGTGTAGGCGGCGAAGGAGAGGTCCAGGGAGGCGCCCGGATCGACTCGGCGCTCGCCGCTGCGCAGCTGGAGGATCACCGCCGGTTCGGCGGCGACGCCGGTGACGACGATGCGATCGACCCGTTCGCGGGCGAGGTCGAAGACCTTGTCGACGGGGGCGGCCGCCGCTGCTGCGTCGCGCGGCGCCAAGGGATGCGTGACGAAGGTGAAGTAGCGGTTCGTCATCGCGATCCAGACGAGCTCGAGATTTTCCTTGTAGGCGTTTTCGGTGGGCCAGATGCGTCCGAACTGGTCGAGCGGTTTGTCTATGACGCTGGTGCGTGAGTGCAGTTTGCGTTCGGTCTCGACGATCTGTCGTGAGGGGTCTTGGCGGGGGCCGAGGAGGTATCCGAAACGGACGCGGCGGAGATCGCCGCCGTAGCCGAGTTCATCGGCGGGGAGATCGACGGCTCCGTATTGCACCCACTCGACCGTGAGCGGGGACGGGCCGAGGTTTTCGAGGGCCTGCTCGATGCGGATGCCATAAGAGCCGGGTTCGATGATGTAACGTTTGGTGATGCGCGCGACGGCGGCGCCTTGCTCGTCTTCGATGATCGCGTTGAAGACCCCCGGGGAGGCCTGGGTCCAGAGCGGGCCGCGGAGCGTGGAGTAGAGATCGACGGTCTGGCCGTTGATGATCGCGGCGCGGGCGGCGAGCGAGACGACGGCGACGGAGCCGACGCCGGGCGCCTGGAAGGAGCGCGCCCGCTGGACGGCGTAGTGCTGCGCCTTGGTGGTATCCGTGTAATATTGCGAAAGGGTCACGGACTCGACCCCGGCGCCCGCTGCAGCGAAGCGGATCTCGAACATCCAGTCGTCGGCGGGGTCGAGCGAGCCGATGGGGTCGAACGCTGCGGGCGCGTCGGGGACGCGGGCGCGGAGGCCGACGGGGGCGGGACGCGCGGGGGCAGGCTCGGCTGATGGGGCTGTCGGCGTCTGGGTCTGAGCGTCGTCCGCTGCGGCGTGCGGGGATTCGAGCGGCGCGGGTTCGGCGGGCTGCACGGTTGATGTGAGGTCGGGGTCGCCGGCGGGCGTGGTCGCCGGGGCTGTGGTGGCGGGCGTCGGGGTCGAGCGTGAGGAGTTGACGCCGACCGCGATGACCACGACCGCGGCGACCAGCACCACGGCGATCGGGACGAGGATCCTCGCGACAGTGTTCTTTTCTGCGGGCATAGTTGTTCAGATATCTGCCGCGTTGGTATTAGGCGGCGGCGCGGCGGATCAGCGTCCTTCGAGGAGGCGGTCGCCCAGCCAGTCGCTCAGCGCGGGGATTTTGTAGATTTTTTCCGCGGTCTTCTTCGCGTCGTACTCGACGCGGACGAACTCGGCGCGGTCGGGGTGGAGGACGACGTAGCTGGAGCGCGGGTCGTGGTCTCGGGGCTGGCCGACGGACCCGACGTTGATGACCGCTTTTTCGTTGTGGTTGAAGGTGTAGGCCATGTTGCCGAGTTCGCCGGGCGGGTAGAAGTCGGGCTCGTCGGTGAAGACGCCGGGGACGTGGGAGTGGCCGACAAGGGCGACGCGTTCGACGAGTTCGAAGATCTGGCGCATCTTGTCGACGGCGGTCATCACGTCGTCGGGGAAGATGTATTCGTTGATGGGCCGGCGCGGTGAGCCGTGGACGGCGAGGAAAGGGACGGCGCCTTCGGCTTCTTCGACGACTCTGACGCGTAGTCGGCCGAGGAAGTCGTAGCGTCTTGCGCGGGCCTGTGGGTCTGGTTCGGCGTCGAACTGATCACGAGTCCAGAAAGCGGCCTGCTCGGCGCCGGGGTTGAAGTTGGTAGGTTCGTAGAGGACGGCGAAGTCGTGGTTGCCGATGAGCGACCAGGCGCAGCGTTCTGCGACGAGATCGACGCATTCGAGAGGGTCCGGGCCGTAGCCGACGATGTCGCCGAGACAGATGACGCGGTCCACGTCGCGCGTCTCGATATCTGCGAGAACGGCGCGGAGGGCTTCGGTGTTGCCGTGGATATCGCTGATGACTGCGGTGGGCACTCGGTCGGCTCCGTCCCGGCTCCGGGCCGGGGAAAGCGGGTCATGCTACGGACACACGCCGCAGCGGGCAACGCGGGCGGTCGGGTTTGAGTGATGGGTCATGGCGATCGCCCCGTTCGGGAATGCCCTT
>CAZTEE010000056.1:0-4510 GCA_964611775.1 uncultured Phycisphaeraceae bacterium
GGCGGCGGTGGGTACCGCGGCGGCGGCGGTGGTGGCGGTGGCGGTGGCGGCCGCGGTCGCTGGTAAGCACTACGCCCGCGCTCGCTGATTCCTATCCCGGCTGACGCCGGGCCGGTCTCAGCCCGAGCAACGGACACCCTCCGCAAACAACACTACGTACCAAAGCGAAGCGTCGGGCAGACTCGCCCATGCTCGCAGGTCCGCCATCGCGCTCTCGAATTCTTCGATACCGAAGAGTCCGAGATGCGCGATGGTTTCGTGCGCGCTCAGCACTATCCCGATCAGATTCTCGACCAACGGCTTGAAACGCGCTTCGCCCGCGCACGCGCCGAAGTCGATCACGCCCGATCTGAGCGGCGAGCAGCCGGCGCCGTGCAGCAGCGAGACTAGTTTTCGGCCGACGTACGGGTCCGCCCCGACGGCGCGGTATGCCTCGATATACGCCGACCACAGCCGATCGAATGATTCGACGCGCGGCCAGAGACGGAGCAGGTCGTGATCGTCGTCCGCGAGGAACACTCTGCCGCCGGGTCGGACGGCGTTGGTCATCGCCGACACCACAGCCGCAGTATCCGTGACGTGTTCAAGGAGGAATCGGCAGTGCGCGAGATCGAACGTGCCGAACTCGGTCTGTTCCAGCGGCAGGTCGGCGGCGTCTCCCATACGGAACTCGATCGGTGCGCGGGCCAGCCCGTCGCCGGCGCCCGCGAGACGTCTTGTCGCATCGGCTATCTGTTCGGGCGAGCGCTCGACGCCGACGATTGACCCTGTCGGGCCGGCGCGTTCGGCGAGAAGCCGGCTGAAAATTCCCGGCCCGCTGCCCACGTCCAGGACGCGCTCGCCGACACTTGTGGCAACCGCGTCGATGCATGACGGATTGATCAGGTCGTTAAGTCGGGCGAGCCGCCGCTGTTCATCGGGCGCGACGCCGTGGATGTAGGCGCCGGGGGACGGAGCGGGCCGGTTCGGCATGGCGCAAAGCGTATCCGACGGTGAGTCCTCCGGTGTAATCCGCGAGCGTCAGACGACGCCCGCCATTCGCCGGATCGTCGCGGGGTACTCGGGCTGCCCGGTCCGCGCCGACAGCAACGCAGCTTCGGCCAGCGCGTACGCTGCTTCGAGACGAACGTCCGGGGTCGCGATGATTCTTCCTTCGAGCCTGCCCCGGATCTCGCGCACCAGCAGCCCGGCGAGGCCGACCTGTGTCGCGCCGTCAGGCGCGGATTCGTCGATTTCTTCGCCCGTAGCATCGGTTCGCGACATCGAGCGGTCGTCGGCGCGGATGCAGCCGCCCGCGCCGAGAATCGTGGCGCCGCGGAACCACGCGCCGCCCTGATCGGAGAGCGAGACCGCCGCAGATCGACCGTCCGCGAAGCGTAGATGAGCCGACAGATCCCCGGCGATGCGGTCGAGTGTCTCGCCGGGAGCCAGCCGAAGCCCGGCGAGAGCGTCAAGCCCGCTGATCGAAGCGTCCATCGATTCCGGCTCACCGAGCGTCGAGACTACGAATTCCATCGCGCCGAGCAGCAGCCCGCCGAGCGAGATAGATCCTCGCGAAGCCCGGCAGGCGAGGTCCAATGAGCGCGGGACGCCGAATGATTCGAGCGACGCGAGAGTTGCGACGAAGCCGGGCGCCGCGGCGAAAGTCGGGATCCGGTGAACCCTCGCAGAGAACTTCGGATGCTCCCCGTGCAGCCGGGCGAGGGCGTTGAGAGACCCGGCGAGCGGTTCTGTTGTATAGATCGGCGCGTGAGAATCCGCGACCCCTCGAGCCAGCGAGTCCGGATGTGTAAGCGCGTCGCGCACGTCCGCGTCGGCGGCCAGCACGATCAGCGCAGTGTCGGCGTGATCGGCGATCGTGCGGCGGAAATCGTCCGTCGGCGTGACACCGAGCAGCGACGCCGGCGCCGGGGCGCGTCTCGTCCCCGGGCAGCCGGCGGCGACTACGTCAATCCCAGCGGCGCGGACGACATCCCCGGCGAAGGATTCCTGCTGGGGGTTGAGCCAGACTACGCCGGGGACGGGATCGGCCGAGTTTCGCGCTTGGCTGGCCATGCGGCCGACCATCATCGGGACTTTGTGCGTATCATCAAGCGGCAAGACATGGACAGGCGGCCGCCGGCCGGCTCCGACGCTCGTCGTCGGTTTCGCGCCGGAGGAAAGTCCGAGCACGAAATGGCGCCGGCGGTGGGAGAAATCCCACACGGTCCCTCGATCGGGACCGCGGGTTAGGAGAAGAAAATTACCGCCGATGGCCCGCAAGGGATCAGGCAAGGGTGAGAAGGTGCGGTAAGAGCGCACCAGGCGGCGGGCGACCGCCGTGCTGTCAGACCCCCGCCGGGTGCAAGGTCAAGCAGCCCCCTCCCGTGAAAACGGGACGGCCGGCCCGGCCGATTCGGGGGCGGGTGGACCGCTGGTCCGCGATCGCAAGGTCGCGGCAAGAGAAATGGTCGCCGCCCGGGATTACCCGGGAACAGAACTCGGCTTATCGTCCATGTCCGATCGAACGCGGGCGCCGGCAACCCCGGCGCCCGCGTCCATTTCGCATTCGCGCCGAGATTCGATCTCGTTTACTTCAGCGCTTTGTGGCGCTGCGGTGCATCATCGAGCCGATCGGCGCCTGGACCGGGCCGCCGAAGGGTTCGTTATCGACGACCATCGCCTGCGCCTGCCGTTCGTTTTCGAGCCGACCGCGGAGGTTATCGTCTCGCTCGTCCTCGCGCTGCGCGACGCGGATGGCCCACGTCCCCGCGACGGCGAGTTGGAAGAGATGCCAGAGCCCGAACATCACAGAAAATAAAATCATGAACACCATCAGGGGGACTCCCTGGCCGAATGCATAGAGCAGCGGCAACGGGATCGGGACGCGCAGCCGCAATCCCGCTGCGAACAGCACGACGAGAATCGCCAGCACGGTCGCGATCCATGACAGCCGAGACCCGCGGTCGGGGTCGCCGACGTACTCCGCCTGGCGCCCGAGCAGGTACATGGTCGGGACGACGCCAAGACCTGCGATGACGCCCGCGCCGATCGCCGCGTCGTATGCCGCGGGCACGCTAGTAACCAGCGACAAACCCGCCGCGACCAGCCACAGCGACTGCGACCCGAGCGCCACAAACCGCAGCACGAAACTTTCCCGTGGCGACTCGACCGCGTCTACCCGCGTCGCGGGTCTGGGCAGGCCGACGATCGCTACGCCGGTGGTCCACATGCCCCCTACGAGCGTGAGGCCCGCGCTCGACAGCCCATTCGTATCCAGCCACTCCCACAGACCCGCGAGAAGCGCGAGCGATACCGCCCCCGCAAAGATCACCCACAACGCCGCGCTCTGAATGCGGATGTACCAGTAGGGGGCGTCCGCAAGCCCGTGATCGGCTTTGGCGCTGAAACCGAAATAGATCGGCCTGCCGCACTCCGGGCAAGGCCGCCCAACCGCCAGCCCGCGGACGTTGTACCCGCACTTCGGGCACGGGCGGTCCGCCTCGATGACCATGCCGGGGACCCGGCCCGGGTTGTCGCTGCGTAAACCGACTTCGGTCGCGGCGCCTCGCATCGCGGTGCTCCCGTGGAGAAAGCGGGGGGAACAGAACCCGCCCCCGATCTTATTGCATCGGCGCCGGGCGGGCGGTTCCACCTGTCTTCGGATCCGGGCCGACTCGGGCTACACTCCCGCGTCGTGGCGCAACGAGCCGTATATCTCGAAACCTTCGGCTGTCAGATGAACGAGCTCGACTCAGAACTCGTCATCGGGCGCCTGTCGTCACTGGGGTACCGCTTCGTGTCCGATCCCAACGAGGCCGGGGTGGTGCTCTACAACACCTGCTCGGTGCGCGATCTCGCGGAGCAGAAGGTTCGATCCCGGCTCGGAGAGTTGGCCTTGCGGAAACAGGCCGAGCCGGGGCTGGTCGTAGGCGTGCTCGGATGTATGGCCGAACGCGACGGCGCCGCGCTGATCGCGCGCATGCCCGTCGTAGACGTCCTCTGCGGCCCGGCGGAACTCGACAAACTCCCCGCCCTACTCGACAACGCCGTACGCACACGCGATTCACTCCTCGCCGACGCAGCCATAACCCCAACCAGTGGCACGGGCGTCTCGCCCGTGCGAATCGCTTCCCGCTCAGCCAACCAGATCGCCCTGCAAGGCGCCGCCTCCCGCCGCACCGCGACGCTCGCCGCTGCTGAAGATCGGCTCGAACTCCTCGATCTTTCCCGAGCGATCTCGCCCACCGACCACAGCGGGTCCGCCTACGTCCGCATCACTCGCGGCTGCAACAAGTTCTGCACGTACTGCGTCGTCCCGCACACGCGAGGCGCCGAGGTCCACCGCCCGCCCGATCACATCGTCGATGAATGCAAGCGGCTCGCCGACGCCGGCGTCATCGAAATCACACTGCTCGGGCAGACCGTCAACCACTACCGCTTCGAGCACGGCGCGGCGGTGGCGGTCGACGGCGTCGTGCAGCCGCAGAAGGGTCGCTCGTACAAGGGCGGACACCGGCGCGATCCGCTC
>CAZTEE010000056.1:4520-9507 GCA_964611775.1 uncultured Phycisphaeraceae bacterium
GCTTCGAGCACGGCGCCGCGGTCCCCATCGGCGGGATCACCCAGCCGCAGAAAGGCCGGGCGCATCGCGGCCCGGACGCGAACCACGCCACAAGGGCGCTCGGGCGCGTCACGTCCTTCGCCGATCTGCTCAAGCGCATCCACGACGAAGTCCCCGCGATCCGCAGGCTTCGCTTTGTCACGAGTTATCCCCGCGATTTCGGCGACGATGCGCTCCAGGTGATGCGCGAGTCGCCGCGGATCTGCCGGTACCTGCACGTCCCAGCGCAGTCCGGCTCTGATGCCGTGCTCAAACGCATGAACCGCGGGTACACGGTCGGGGAATATCTCTATTTCATCGACCGGGCCCGGGCGCATCTCGACCAGCCCGAGATCGGTCGGCCGCTCATGATCGCCGGCGACATGATCGTCGGGTTCCCCGGCGAAACCGACGAAGACTTCGCCGCGTCTGTCCGCCTGCTCGAACGAGTGCGATACAAGAACTGCTTTATTTTCAAATACTCGCCGCGACCGGGCACGACCGCGTTCGACCGCATCCCGGACGACATCCCGGATGAGATCAAACGCCGGCGGAACAACGATCTGCTCGCGGTCCAGCACAAAATCAGCGACGAGATCGCGCAAGCCCAGATCGGGCGAACACTCGAAATTTTCATCGAGGGCGTCAGCGTCCGCGAGCGCAAGCGCAGATCGGTCCGGTCCGCGGGCGGCGTCGCGATCACGATCGGCGGTCGCGAACAACGCGAAGAACCGATCGCGGAATACGCGGGCGAATCGGTTCAACTCGCGGGACGGTCCGACGGCGATCTCATTGTTCTGTTCGATGCGCCGACGACAGACGCCGTCGATCTGATCGGCCGGATCATCCCGATCAGGATCGAGCGGGCGAACGCGCTGACGCTCTTCGGCGCCCGGCAGGATTGATGGACGCACAAAAGAATCGGCGCCCGCTCGGAAGCGGACGCCGGCTCTCTCTCCCTATCTTTCTCGCCCTCGCTCCCTCTGCTGGCGTGAGGTCGAACAAAGAGCGCGCGGGAGTGCGGTGAGTCTTCAGTGGTGTCGGCGGGGTCACCTGCGTCGGCGGACGCCGAGAATCCCGGCAAAACCGGCGAGCGCAACCGCGCCCGGAGCGGGTATCAGCATGACCCCGGCGTTGCCGGTGAACGCGCTGTTGGCGAAGAACGACGAGATGTAGCCGTCCTCAGTCATGTACACGCCGGAGGCGCCGTCGAACCCGTGGATGTTGGTGAGAGTGAATGAGACGTCGAAAGTGGGCACGAGCGTGAGCAATCCGAGCATGGGCTTGAGCGCGGCGCCCTCGGTCAGCGTCAAAGCCGCGCCGGTACTCGTGGCGAAGAGCGCGCCCGTGGTGTTGAGCGTGACAAGCCCGCCGTTGAAAGCGTCGAACGCGAAATCGCCATGGAGCAGCAGCGAAGACTCGGACGGAGCGCCCTCTGTGGCGTCGAAGAAACTGAATGAGCCGCCGATGATCGGCGCGGTCAGGATGGAGCCGAACTGCGACTCGACCTGCCCGATCAGGATGTTCATCGTGACGAAGGCGGGTTTGGCCACTAAGCCGACGCCTTCCTCGGTTCCGTCGATCAGAAGATTGACTAAAGAGCCGGAATACGTGATGACGCCGGGGTTGTCTTTGTCACCGGCGACGTGAGTGATTTCGGGACCTGCCCCGGGGTCGTCAAACGTAAAAAACACGGCCCCTTGGCTGGGTGCGCCGATTGCTGCGCATAGCGCGCCGACGCCGAGTGTACGCCACATCATGTTCTCATCTCCTCGCGCGGCTGTGCGGGCCGCGTATTCCCTGCGATTTGTTGTCGCGCCAAGCCCCCGGCGCGACGGACTCTCTCACCCTGTGCGGGGGTGTGTGGGGCTTAGTTCTGTTGGAACTCTCTGCCTGTGCTGTCGAGATCGTACCGTGATTACGCCGGGAACTCAAGCGGATTGTGCGTGTTTTCGGACATTCAGCGCGACCGCCGGGCGGCGATCAGGCCGGCGAGCGAGAAGAGCGCGAGCGCCCCGGGCGACGGGATCTCGGCGTCGCCGGTGAACGCGCTGTTGGCGGTGAAGCTCGTCAGGAACCCGTCCTCGTTTAGAGACACGGCGGGTGAGAAGTTGGTGAGCGTGAAGTTGGCGTTGAAGATCGGGAGCAGACTTTGCCCGCCCAGGAACAGATCCAGCGCTTCGCCGGCGGTCCAGATCAATCCGCCGGGCGAACCGTCGCCCTGCGCGATGATGTTGCCGGTCGTCCCGAGTGCGAGCACGGCGCCGGCGGTCTCGCCGACCGTCCCGGTCAGGATCAACTCCTTCGAACCATCGACATCGAACGAGAAGAAGCCGTCGAGGATCGGCGCAATAAAGATGCCGCCTTCCTCGCTCAGGACGGCGCCTACGGTGAGTTCCATGGTCACGTTTGCGGTGAACTGCACGATCCCCAGCCCGTGTGCCGTGCCGTCGATCGTCAAAGTGACGGTCTGGCCGATCCAGGAGACGACGCCGGGTTGTTCGGAATCTCCGCTGCTGTGGCTTATCTCCGGTCCGGTTGCTGGATCGAAGAATGTAAATGTCACGGCCGCGTGTGCGCCCGCTGCGATCGCCAGCCCGGCGAGCGCACCCATCATGTTCGCTGTTCTCACGTCTCTCGACTCCTCACCTGTTGAGACGCCGCCGGGAATAGTGCGCAGCAAGTTCGCGCGATCACCACTCCGTCGTAGTCTGCCCCTGGTTATGTGGCGGTCCCTGTGCGTTGGACCGAGTGCAATGTACCCGATCGCGTCCCGCAAACAAGGCCCCATCACGCGAATTTCCGTGAGGAATCGGAAAAACCGCCTGAAATCAACGTCCGATCACATTTGCCCAATCAAAACGGGTCGAATGACTCGGTTCGCACACCACGCCGCCCGGAAGGTACGCTGTTGCGATGCGAGCGGCGATACTCAGCGAGCAGGCCCGACCCGGGGCCGTGGCGGGTGTGATCCGGGTTGTGGACGACTGGCCCGAGCCGGGTGAACCAGCCCCGGGTGAGGTCCGGGTCCGCGTCCTGACTTCCGCCCTTAATCACATGGATATCTGGGTCGCCCTGGGCATCCCCGGCGTGGAACTGACTTACCCGCGCGTCTCGGGCTGCGACGCCTGCTGCGAAGTCGAGGCTGTCGGCCCGGGAGTCAGCGATTCCTGGCTTGGTCGGCGGGTGATCTTCAACGCCGCGGTGCGCCAGCCGGAGCGCGTCCTGCCAGACGACCCGCCCGGCGGCACGCTCGCCCCCGAATATCAACTGATCGGCGAGCACACCCAAGGCGCCCACCGCGAACGCCTCAACCTCCCCGTCGCCAATCTTCAGGACATCGGTCTTGCGGACCCCGTCGACGCCGCAGCGTTCGGGCTGGTCGGCTTGACCGCGTTCGGCATGTTCCGCAAGGCGGACGTTCGGCCCGGGCAGGTGGTCCTGATCACCGGCATCGGCGGGGGGGTCTCGACGGCGCTCCTGTCGCTCGCAGTCTGGGCGGGTTGCCGGGTCGCGGTGACGAGCCGGCATCAGTGGAAACTCGACCGCGCCCTCGACCTCGGCGCCGAGCACGCCGTACTCGACACCGGCGCCGACTGGTCCAAAGACTTACGCGCCTGGACTAATAAACGCGGCGTGGATGTCGTGTTCGACTCCGTCGGCGCCGCGACTCACATGCCCGGCATCGCCAGCCTCGCCCGCGGCGGGCGCTTCGTGACCTGCGGCGCCACCAGCGGACCCGTCTCGCAAACTCATCTCGGCAGGGTCTTCTGGAATCAGTTGCAGATTCTCGGCTCGACCATGGGGACCAACGACGAGTTCGCCGAGGTCGTTTCGCTGTTCCGCGCCGGGCACGTCGCGCCGATCATCGATTCGGTGCACGATTGGAAGGACGCGCCCGCAGCCTGGCGCAGACTTGAAGACGAGGAGCAACTCGGCAAGGTCGTCCTTCGCTGGGAATGAACTTTCACGCGTGAGAGGAATCCATGCCGCTGCTATCTGGAAAAACCGGACTTATCTTCGGCGTCGCTAACGATCGATCGTACGCCTACCACATCGCGGAATCACTCGTGGCGCACGGCGCCCGGTGCGCGTTCACGTGCCTGCCCGGCGAGAAGAACGAACGCCGCACCAGCAAAGCTGTCGAAAAACTCGGGGTTGCCAACGCATGGGTACGCCCGTGCGACGCCGGCAGCGACTCGGATATCGACGCGGTGTTCGACGCATACACGCGCGATCACGAACGGCTGGATTTTCTGATCCATTCGATCGCCTTCGCCGACCGTGAATGGCTCGCACCGGGCAAGTTCACCGACACGCCACGCGCGTCCTACCTCTCCGCGATCGACATCAGTTCCTACACGCTCGCCGCGATGGCCCGGCGGGCCCGCGAACCCATGGCCGCGTCCGGCGGCGGGTCCATCCTCGCGATGTCGTACTACGGCGCTGAGAAAGTCGTCCCGGGATATAACGTGATGGGCGTCGCCAAGGCGGCCCTCGAATGCACCGCCCGCTACCTCGCCGCCGAACTCGGCGAACGCAACATCCGCGTCAACACGATCTCCGGCGGCCCGTTGCGCACCCTCGCGTCGAGCGCCGTCGGCGGGATCGACACCATGCTCGAACACACGCCGACACGCGCGCCCCTGCGACGGAACGTCGAAGGCCCGGATGTCGGCGGCGCCGCGGTGTTCCTCGTCTCGGACCTCGCCTCCGGCGTCACCGGCGAAAACATCTACGTAGATTGCGGCGTCAACACCATCGGCGCGTAATATCGCACGAAAACTCAAATACCCTTGCGCCCACCAACTAAAACGTCGTGGGACGGGCGTCTCGCCCGTCAATACACCTGAAAATCCTGCTGTTCTCGGTGCTCCGGCCTGGGTTCAAGAAAATTTTGATTTACTTTGTCGCGATCGAAGCGCATCAGCCCCGCCGCCGGCGGACGCCGAACGCCGCGAGCAGGCCC
>CAZTEE010000057.1:0-9417 GCA_964611775.1 uncultured Phycisphaeraceae bacterium
TCGGAGTTCGTCGCGCAGGAAGAAATGAGCCGGTTCCAGGGGTACTGGTTCTCGCCGGACGCATCTAAGATCGCGTATCAGCGAACGGACGAATCGGGCGTTGAGGTGTTGCGGATCATGGACCCGACTAAGCCGGAGGAACGGCCGCACGAATGGCGATACCCGAGGCCGGGCAAGGCCAACGCGGTTGTTGAGTTGGGGATCATGCGATTGCCGACGGGCGGGTCGCCGGTTCCCTCGGCGGAGGAGACGGTGTGGGCGCAATGGGACAATGATAAGTATCCTTATCTGGCGACTGTGAAGTGGTCAGAGCACGGGCCGCTGACGATCCTGGTGCAGAACCGGGAGCAGACGGAGCAAGTTCTGCTGGCGGTGGATGATGAGACGGGTTACACGACGGCGCTGCTGACGGAGACGGACGAGGCGTGGATCAACCTCGACCAGGACATGCCGGTGTGGCTGCCGGTCGGTCGCGGGTTTTTATGGACGACGGAGCGGCGGGGTTCGTGGCAGCTCGAGCACCGGGCGTCGGACGGTTCGCTGGTGCGTGTGATCACGCCGACGAGTTTCGACTACCGCGGGCTGATCCATTATCAAGCCGAGACTGACGAGGCGGTCGTCCGCGCCGGGGCTGACGACGGCGACCTGCCGTCGAGCATGGTCACGCACGCCTGGCGTGTGCCGATCGACGCGACGAAGGGCGGGCCGCGGCAGCGGACCTTCGCGCCGGGCAGTCACGGCGCCGTCTTCGCGGACTCGGGGTTCCTGCACGTTCATACTTACGAGACGCTCGCCGGCGCGCGTGGGTGGGACGTGATCGGCGCGAATGGGCAGCGGTTCGGATCATTAACGAGCGTCGCGGAGGAGCCGGGTTTCGATGTTAATATCGAGTTTCTGCGTGTCGGCGAGGTGCGCGAGTACGACGCGTACATCATCCGGCCGCGGGACTTCGAGAGTGGTCGGAAGTATCCCGTGATCGTGAGCGTGTACGGCGGGCCGCACTCGAAGACGGTGGGCGCGACGAAGAGCCGGTACATACTCCAGCAGTGGTTCGCGGACCACGGATTCATCGTTGTGCAGTTCGACGGTCGCGGGACGCCGAACCGCGGGCGGGCGTGGGAGCGCGGGATCAAGTATGACCTTATCACCGAGCCGCTGGCGGACCAGGTCGAGGCGTTCGGGCTGCTCGGGGCGCGGACGCCGGAGATGGACCTGTCGCGCGTGGGGATCTACGGGTGGTCGTTCGGCGGGTACTTCTCGGCGCACGCGGTGATGCAGCGGCCGGACGTGTTCCACGCGGGCGTGGCGGGGGCGCCGGTGGCGGACTGGCTGGATTACGACACGCATTACACCGAGCGGTACATGGGCCTGCCGGAGAAGAACCCCGAGGGTTATCGACAAGCGAATGTGCTGACACACGCGGGCGGGCTCGAACGGCCGCTCATGGTGATCCACGGCACGGCTGATGACAACGTGTACTTCATGCACAGCCTGAAGATGGCGGATGTGATGTTCCGCGGCGGGCGTGATTTCGAGTTCGTGCCGTTGCCGGGGTTCACGCACATGGTGCCGGACCCGCTGGTTACGGATCGGCTGTACACGCGGATCATCAACTTCTTCGTGAAGAATCTTCGGGGCTGACGCGGCGCACATCGGTCGTGCAGACGGCTTCGCGGGCGCGATTCGCGGCGATGCGGTTGTAGGCTGCGCGGCCGGCGTGCGAGACGCCGGGGAGATACATAAGAAGCGCGGGGATCACGCCGAGCGTCGTCTGGAGGAGCGCCCTGCGGACCGCGGGGAATCCGACGAGGGTGCGTCCGGAGCGGGTGCGCATGGGGATGCCGACGAGGGACTCGTCGCGCGGTACGGGGAGTTCGCCGTCGGGGAGCGCTGTCGAGTCCACGAAGCGGAGCCGACCTAGCCAATCGAGGGCGCGGATGATGCGGATGGATCGCCGGCACATGCTGCAGGCGCCGTCGTAGTAGAGGGTGTCTTTCGGGGCGGGCATGGGTGATTCTAAGGCCGGCGCCCGCGGGATTCACCGCAGGGGCGCGGAGGGCGCAGAGGGGGGAAGGAAGAGGGGGAGTGTTGGGTCGCGGAAAAGTCCGGGGATTCATCCCTGGGTTTTATGATAGATAATTATATGAGTGGATCGGGTCACACGTCGATGGTTTTTACTTCGAGGGCGTGGTCCTCGATGTACTTCCGGCGTTGCTCGACGTTCTCGCCCATGAGAGTGGCGAAGAGGGCGTCGGCGGAGCCGGCGTCGTCCCATCGCACGCGGAGGAGTGTGCGCGCGGCGGGGTCCATGGTGGTCTCCCAGAGTTCCATGGGGTTCATCTCGCCGAGGCCTTTGAATCGTTTGATCTCGAGGCCGCGACGGCCGAGTTCGTGCAGCGAGGTGAGGATGTCGGCGACGCCGGGGGCTTCGATGTAGCGGGCGGAGGGGTCGCGGCCGACGGTTGTTTCGTCGGATTGGTCTTCGGAATCGACGGCGGGCGAGTTCTTATCTTTAGATTGTTTTGTGCGGGTTGTGCGCCAGGCGTACTTGGCGGGGAGGCGCTCGCCGGTGACGGATTCTTCGCGGGCGAGGGCGTAGTCCTCGATGTCGATGCCGACGGCGGCGAGATCGGTGAAGATGCGCGCGAGTTCTCGGTTTTCGTGCAGTTCGCGGAGTGTTACTACGGGGCCGGCGTGATCGACGGCGGGGTCGGCGGCGTCGGCGTGGGCTTCCTCGGCGATGTCGGGCAGGCGCAGGCCGTTCGCCGCGACTATTTCCATCGACTGGGTTTCGGACCAGGCCCAGGCCTCCCCGCCGGGCCACGTCAGGCGGTGCGTGGGCAGGAGGCCGGCGCCGTCGGGGTCGTTGTCGCGGGCTTCGAGGAGGCCCGTGAAGCGCACCCCGCGCCGCTCGACGATCTCGGCGAGATCGGCGAGCCGGCGGAGTGAGCGGACGGTGCGTTCGAGTTCCTCGCCGGTGATCTCGCGGGAGATGGCGGGTTCGGGCGAAGGTCGTCGCGGCGGGGTCATGTCGCGGACGAGGAGGGTTGCGCCTTCGAGGCCGAGCGTGGTGAGGGTGTCGGCCATGGTCGATTCGTTGCGGACGTATTCGATGCGTTTGCCGCGTTTGACCTGGTAGAGCGGGGGCTGGGCCATGTAGATCCTGCCGCGGCGGATGAGTTCGGGCATCTGGCGGAAGAAGAATGTCAGGAGGAGAGTGGAGATGTGCGAGCCGTCGACGTCGGCGTCGGTCATGATGATGACTTTGCCGTAACGTAGTTTGGCGGCGTCGAACTCCTCCCCGATGCCGCAACGCAGGGCGGCGATGAGGACGCGGATCTCTTCGAAAGCGAGCATCTTGTCGAGGCGCGCGCGTTCGACGTTGAGGATCTTGCCCTTGAGGGGGAGGATGGCCTGGGTGTCTACGTCGCGTCCCTGCTTGGCGGAGCCGCCGGCGGAGTCGCCTTCGACGATGTAAAGTTCTGATTCTTCGACTTCGCGGGTCTTGCAGTCCGCGAGTTTGGCGGGCATGGAGCCGGATTCGAGTGCGCTTTTTCGGCGTGTGAGCTCGCGGGCCTTTCGGGCCGCCTCGCGGGCCTGGGCGGCGAGGACGCCCTTCTGGCACAGGCGTTTCGCGTCGGAGGGGTGTTCTTCGAGCCAGGTCTGGAGCGCCTCGCCGATGATCGAGGAGACGAAGCCTTCGACCTCGGTGTTGCGGAGTTTGCCCTTGGTCTGTCCTTCGAACTGAGGCTCGGGGAGTTTGACGGAGATTACGGCGGCGAGGCCTTCACGGAGGTCGTCGCCGGTGGGGGCGGGGTCCTTTTCTTTTATTACTCCGGCGTTGCGGGCGTAGGCGTTTAGTGTGCGTGTGAGTGCGGTTTTGAAGCCGGAGACGTGCGTCCCGCCGTCGACGGTTTTGATGTTGTTGGCGAAGGAGAGTAGGACTTCGCTGTAGCCGTCGTTGTACTGGAGGGCGACCTCGCAGACGAGGCCGGATTTAGCGTCCACGCCGCGGAGGAGGACGGGGTCGGTGAGGGTGGCGCGGGATTCGTTGAGGCGTCGGACGAAGGCGAGCACGCCCTCCTCGAAGCAGAAGGTTTCGTCGCGGGGCTTGCCGTCTTTATCGACGCGTTCGTCGGTGACGCGGATGCGTACGCCGGGGTTGAGGTAGGCGAGTTCGCGCAGGCGCGTTGCGACGATGTCGTAGTCGAAGGTGGTGTCGGGGAATATCTGGGGATCGGGCTTGAAAGTGACTCGGGTGCCGGTGCGTGGCTTGCCGTCGAGGTCGGGGGCCTCGCCGACGACGTGGAGCGGGCGGTCGACGGCGCCGCGCTCGAAGGTGATGAGGTGGATTTTGCCGTGGCGGTGGACCTCGACCTCGACCCATTCGGAGAGCGCGTTTACGCAGGAGATGCCGACGCCGTGAAGCCCGCCGGAGACTTTGTAGGCGGAGCCTTCGTCGCCGAACTTTCCGCCGGCGTGGAGGATGGTCATGACGATCTCGACGGCGGGCTTGCCGTTGAGAGCGGGGTTCTCGTGTTTCATGGGGCCGACGGGGATGCCGGACCCGTCGTCGATGACGGAGACGGAGCCGTCGGCGCGGATGCGGACGGCGACGGTGGTCGCGCGACCGGCCATGGCCTCGTCGATGGAGTTGTCGACGGCTTCGTAAACGAGGTGGTGGAGTCCGGCGAGTCCGGTGTCCCCGATGTACATGCCGGGTCGTTTGCGTACGGCGGCCAGGCCTTCGAGGACACGGATCTGATCCTCGCCGTAGGCGGCGGCGCCGGGGTTGGTCGGGGGGTCGGTGGTGAGTGATTCGGAGGCCATGTTGGCTCGTGGGATCGCTTGGATCGTGCGCTCGGTGGCGCGTGGTTTGGCGCCGGTCGATCCGGCGCGGACAGCCGATTATTGTAGGCGAAACGGGTGGTTTTCGCCGGGGCGATGGGGCGGTGTGGAGAGCGGTTCACTGCGGAGGCGAGGAGGACGCAGAGCCGAGAAGTGGGAGGGTTGGGGCTGGAGCGCACGGGCGGGACGCCCGTGCCGCTTGGGATACCGCGCCACTGTGACGCCCGCGCAGCCGAAAATCAATGTCAATTAATTATTGTTTGTTATTCGATCGTGACTCGGCTGACGCCTTCGACGAGTAGTTCGTAGAGGAGTTCGATGTCGGAGGCTTCAAGGCGGACGCAACCCATCGAGGCTTGTGTGCCGATGGAGCCGGGATCGATGGTGCCGTGGAGGCCGTAGCCCGCGAGTGCGGCGGTGCTGTCGTCGGTTCCTTCGAGGCCGATCCAGTGTTCGCCGATCGGGTTCTCGGGGTTGTCGGCGGAGTAGTGCTTGCCGGTCTGGGGGTTGGTCCAGGGGGGGTTAATAAGCTTTGAATTTCGGCGGACGATCCACGACCCGGTCGGGGTTGAGCCGTATTGCCCGAGGCCGACGTTGAAGGAGCGTATGAAGAGGCCGGGGTCGGCGGAGTTTTCGGGATCGCCCGCGTAGAGGTCGAGGCGGTAGTCGGCCTTGCTGATGCGGGCGTAGAACGGGCCTCGCACGAGTTTGATCGTCTGCCCGACACGGATTCGGCGCGGGTCGGCGATGCGGTTGACGCGCTGGAGCAGGCGCCAATCGACATTGAGGTTCTCGCGGGCGGCGATGCGCGCCAGGCTGTCGCCGGACGCGATGGTGTAGCGCGAGACGAGGGGGTCGCCGTCGACTATCCGAGGCGAAAACAGGAGTTCCTCGTTGATCGCGGCGAGGCGTGCGCGGATCGCCCGGCGGTCGGACTCGGCGGCGCGGGAGTCGTGCAGGGCGCGATTGAGCAGAACGCGGGCGACGAGGGGTTCGTTCGCGGCGAGGGCGTTCTCGGAATCTTCGATGAGCGACGCGACGGCGCCGGCGGCGCTCGATGAGGGGCGCGGCTGCGATGATCGGGGTTCGTCCGGAGTGCGCGCCGGCGCGCTCACGCCCGATGCCGGCTCGGGGCGTGACGTTACCGGGACGCCCATCGTAAGAACATCCGCGCTTGTGTTCGCTGGCGGCGGAGTGGTCGCGGGGGCGGGGGTGTTGTTAGAAGCAAGGTTGTTCGAGATATTGAAACCCGGCGAAGCCGCGGCGTTGGTCGGGGGTCTGGTCGTGACGCTCGGGCTGGTGTCGGCGTTGAGGGGATCGAGGATCGCGCCCGGGGCGGGATCGGCGCCGGCGGGTGAAGGCTCGCGCGAGAGCCACCACATGCCGACCGAGATGAGAAGTACGGCGAGGGCGCCGAGGCCGACGAACCGGCGTGTGCGGTTGACGCGGCGTGAGGATCGGCGCGAGGTGTATACGCGGCTGGTGGTGGTCGAACGCGCGTTCTGTGACGCCAAGGCCATGGTCGGATCCTTCCTGACGAACAACGGGAGCGATCGGCGCCGGCGGCTCCGTCCCGGCGGCGTGCGCGAGGTTAGCGGATGATCGAGTCGGCGTGCGGGCCGACGATGCGAGTCGGTGTGACGACGGCGTCGAGCCGGGCGTCATGATCTAGCATCGGGAGATCGGGGGCGATCTGTGCATCGAACGCCACGCCGATGATCGCGGCGCGTGTCCGATCCAGGCCGGCGATGAGGCGGTCGTAGAACCCGCCCCCGCGCCCGAGCCGGGCGCCTGTTTCGTCGAACGCCAGGCCGGGCGTCAGGACGCATACGACGGCGTCGAGGGGCACAACCGGGCCGATCGGCTCGCGGAGGTTATGCCTGCCGAGGCGTACGCCTTGTTCGAGATCGTCGATCAGTGCGGGGGACATAGTCCGGGTGGGCCAATCCACCCGCGGGCCGGCGACGGGTAGGCCGGCGGCCAGGCGGTCGGCGATGACGGCGTCGAGGTCCGGCTCGTCGGGCAACGCGAGATATGCCAGCACAACGCCGGGGTCTTCGAGCAGCGGCAGCCGGAGCAGGCGACGGGCGATCGCGCGCGAGCCGGCGGCTCGCTCCGCCGGCGGCATCGACGCCAGCGCGGCTCGCGCTCTGTCCCTGGCTGCGGCTTTGTCGGCTTCGATCGCGTCGTCGGGCATGGTCAGATCCTTCGGCCCGGGCGGGCGAGCGGGGCGAAATCCGTCGCGTCGATCGCGGCGCGAAGGTCGGGGTGGATGTCGCGCGGGGTCCATTCCGGCTGGGCCGGCGGGGCATGGATCTCGGCGCCGACGACACGACCGGGGAGCGTTGCGAGGATGCGGACGCCGGTCTGGCGTCGGAGCCAGTCGCGGTTGGTTTGCATGGAGAGGTCTGGGGAGTCGGGGTCGTAGCCGTTTACGATCAGGCCGGCGATCGGCAGGCCCGCGTCACGGAGGATCTTGCAGGTCATCGCGGTGTGATTGAGCGTCCCGAGCGCAGCCCGGCAGACGACGACGACGGGATATCCGATCGCGCGGGCGAGATCGAGGGCGGTAATGATCGGGCCGCGGGCGCCGGGCTGTTCGAGCGGGACGAGGATCCCGCCGACACCTTCGACGACCATTCGGCTGCAACGCTCGTCGAGCCGGCGGAGCGAGCGGGCGATCGCGGGCCAGTCGATCGGCGCGTGTTCGAGTTCGACGGCGGCGGCGGGGGCGAGCGCGGCTCGATAGCGCACAGGGTTTATAAGATCCAACGGGCCGATGTCGGGGTCGAAGTCCGCGGCGTGGGCGAGTTGTTCGGCGTCATCGGAGACCAGCCCTTCGCGCTCCTTCCGGCATCCTGTGGCGATCGGTTTGAGGACGCCGACACGCGAGCGCGGGTGGGCCCCGATCTCCGCCCGGCGCCATTGGTCGGCGATCAGGCAGGACACGACGGTTTTCCCGACGCCGGTGTCGGTCCCGGTGATGAACAGTCCGGGCGTCGCGGGGGGTGTGATGTCGGCGGGCGTGGGCATCGCGGGAACAGCGTATGCTCGGCGTGGTGGACGGGCCGGTGTTCCATGTCGTGCTGCACGAGCCGTTGATCCCGAACAACACGGGGAACATCGGGCGGACGTGCGTCGCGACGGGTTGCGCCCTGCACCTGATCCGTCCGCTGGGGTTCGATACTTCGGTGAAGGCATGCCGACGCGCGGGGCTGGACTACTGGCCGAGACTGGCGCCGAGGGAGCACGAAACGTGGGAGGAGTTCCTGCGATGGTCGGCGGCGTCGGCGGCTGGGTTTCAGGCGCCATCTGACTCTCCGAAGCCCGGGGATGAAATCCCTGGGCTTGAGGCGCCTTGTGCGAGTCAAACTCAAGATCACCACTCGGGGAGCCTTGCCACCGCGCAGCGCACGGGCGATACGCCCGTGCCACTGTCTGAAGGGAGTAGGAGCACGGGAGGGACGCTCGAGGCGCCTCGGCTATGGCTGTTCACCACCAAAGCGGATCGGCTGTACTGGGACGCGGGCTTCAGTCGCGGCGATCGGCTGATCTTCGGCAACGAGGCCGCGGGGCTGCCGGGCGGGATCATTGAAGAGCACTCCGCGACCGCGGTTCGGCTGCCGATGGTCCCCGGGGAGCGGTCGCTGAACCTCGCGACTGCGGTGTGCGCCGCGGTGTACGAGGGGCTGCGGCAGATTCGCCTGGCCGCTGACCCGTAACCACGCGAACGGCGGTAGCGCCGAACCGAACCTATTTTCTGCTACTCGGGAGCCGAACGCCCGCCGGGTGCGAATAATGCGATGCACATCCGGCTGCCCTTCCAGCAAGAAAGCGGGCCAACATGGCGGGACCAATGGGTGCGAGATCGGTGCTGGCAACTTTTGTGCTGTGCATGTCGGCCGTGATTAGCCTGATATTGTCGGGAACGGCGGCTGCCTCGGCGCCGTTGGGAGGGGATGTTGTTCGCACGATCGACGAGCCGGAGTTCGTCGCAACCGGGGATCTCAACGGCGACGGCATGCCGGATCTGGTCGTCAGCGGCCCTAAGGGCATCGACATATTTCTTGGCTCTAAGGACGGTCGCCCGCGCTTCAGCGGACGGCTGGCGTCGGGCGGCGCTGGCGTCGTGATCGCGGATGTCACAGGAGATGGTGTGCTAGATATCGTCGCGGGGGCTTCGACAGGATGTGCGGTGACCGTGCATCCCGGAGTTGGCGACGGTTCGTTTGAGCCGCCGATCGCGCTCGGGACCGGGTGCGGCCCGGTGACCGTGGTAGTCGCGGACCTGACGGGCGACGGCCTGGCGGACATCGCGTCGGCGAATGTCATCGGGCAGTCGGTTTCGGTCGTGCGCGGTTTGGGCGGGGGCGCGTTCGCACCCGCGATCACATTCCCAACGGCGATCACAACCGGAGTCGGCGCGATCGCTTCGGTCGATGCAGATAACGACGGCGCGGTCGATCTTATAACAATCGGCAATCGGAAGATCACATTTCATATGAACGACGGGGAGGGTTCCTTCGCGGCGGGCCTGTCGATCGATGCCGGGGTTTCACCGAGATCGGT
>CAZTEE010000058.1:0-9349 GCA_964611775.1 uncultured Phycisphaeraceae bacterium
GTTCCTCTGCTGAGAATCGCTCGATGTCGTCCAGGGCGATCCCGAGATAGCCCTTTAGCACCTCGCCGGTTTCGATCAGTTGCTCCGCGACAGCATCGATAGTTTCGAGGGGGATGGCGAACCCGATCCCGCCCGAGAGGCCGGTGACTTCCGCGGCGCCGTTCTGCGAACGCTCGGGGCTGGTCACGATCGCCGTGTTCATGCCGACGACGCGGCCTTTGATGTCAACGAGAGGCCCGCCGGAGTTGCCCGGGTTGATCGCGGCGTCGGTCTGAATGTAGTTCGTGTAAGCGTTATTGGGTCGCGGGCCGGCCGATGCATGCCGACCCAGCCCCGACACGATCCCCTCGCTCATCGAGAACTTAAAACCGAACGGAGAGCCGAACGCGAAAACGCGATCGCCCTGGTACAGCGGCTCGCCCGTCGCGCGCCTGGCGGCGATAAGCCCCGGCTGCTCGGTCACCTTGATTACCGCGATGTCCGTCGAGGGATCAAGCCCGACCGGCTGTGCCCGCCGGAGCCGGCCGTCGGAGAACTGCACGTTGATCGTGCTCATCCCCGCGACGACGTGGGCGTTCGTGATGATGTGCCCCTCGTCTGAGTAGACCCATCCGGACCCGGTCGAGCGCGCGAAGCGGCCGCCCGGGCCTCGCAGCGTCGCCTCGATGTAGACGACGCTGGGTTCTACGGTCTGGGCGACGGCGCGCGTCGCGTCGTTTATGCGTTCGAGGATGTCGTCGGCGTCGAGCCGTTGCTGCGCGAGTGTGACGATCGCACCCGTGCGGGCGGCGTGCATCCGCTGGACCGCGAGCGGGCCGAGCAGCAGCGCAAGCGTCACCGCGGTCAGCACAACAAGGCTCGGCGCCAGTGTCTGGATCTTCCTCATGAAACCCGGCTCCTCTCTCATACTTGCCGTTGTCCGGCAGAATCGGCTGATGAGTCGTCCGCCGTCGGTTCGTCGCGTATCAGGTAGCGGTGCGCGGTCACGTCACGCTCGGAGACGCGCCGGACCCATCGGCCCGCCGCGTTCTCCAAGGATGCCCCGAAATCCGCCATCGGCTCGGCGAACGGCGGGTGATGGTCGGTCAGACCGAGAAGATCGTGCAGGACGACGATCTGCCCGTGGCAGGCGGGCCCGGCGCCGATGCCGATCAGCGGGACATTGGTCCTCTCGATGATTCGCTCGGCGACCTCCGCCGGCGCCGCTTCGAGAAGCAGCATCACGGCGCCGGCGTCCTCGAGCGCGACCGCGTCTTCGACGACCCGGTCCGCCTGAACCCGGGTGCGCCCGGCCGACGCGTACCCGCTGGTGAGCCGGGATCGTTGGGGCATAGACCCCACGTGGCCGCAGACAGGGACTCCGGCGCGGGACAATTTGGCAACCAGAGGGGCAAACGACTTGTCCGCTTCGAACTTGATCACGTCGGCAAGTCCTTCGGTAAGGAACCGCCCAGCGTTTCGCAGACCTTCGGATTCGTCAGCCTGATAGGACATAAACGGCATATCCGCCATTACAACCGTCCCCGGCGCCCCGCGTTTGACCGCCGCGGTCAGGGCGATCGCGACCTCCAGCGGCATGTGGATAGTCGCGGGTAGGCCGAGCACTACCTCCGCCGCGGTGTCACCGACCAGCAGCAGGTGCACACCCGCCCGTTCGAGCCAACGGGCCGTCGTCGCGTCGTAGCAGGTCAGGCATGCGAACGGCTCGCCCGCCCGCGCCATCTGCGCGAGTGTCCGCAGCGTTACAGGTCGGCGGGCGGCGCCTCCCACGGCAGGTTCGATCGTCCCAATGCTCACGGTCATCATTCTAGGCGCCTCTATCTCGAATCAAACCCAGGAACCATGGGTATTTCCTCCCACCCGATCCGGCATACGAGTCCGTGCGGTTTCGTCATTCTTTGCGATTGAGCCTGGCCCGCACCACGCGTTCCACACGGTCCGCCGCGCGATCGCCGTCAGACCGGACCTCGTGCTCCCAGACCCGGATCACACGCCAGCCCGCATCGGCAAGTTCTCGGTTCACGCGCCGATCCCGCTGCATGTTCCGCTCGATCTTGCCGCGCCAGTACGCCGAGTTCGACGCGGGCCTTCGGCAATGCGCCCGGCAGCCGTGCCAGTAACATCCGTCCACGAAGACCGCCACTCTGGCCGCGACGAACACGACATCCGGCGATCCGGTCAGTTTCTTATTCAGGCTGTACCGCAAACCCCGGCGATGCAATCGGCGCCGGAACGCCAACTCGCAGGAAGTGTCGCGCGAGCGAACTCGGCGCATCGTCTCGGATCGCTCGGCGGGCGATCTGTCGTCCGGAGCCATTACTCGCGCACGGGCGATACGCCCGTGCCGCCGTGTGCATCATGCACCGGCGAAACGCCGGGGCCGTCAATATATTTGATTATCATCTCTTCTGTCACGATCGGTTCAGGCTCCGACTCGCCCTCTCCGCGTCGCCAGATGTCGTGCGCCAGGAACTTATCTGAGGGATTCGGGTGATCCGCGCGGACGTGGCAGCCGCGGGTCTCTTCTCGCGCCAGCGCCGCGCGAGCGATGAGCGCGCCCGCGAGCAGCATGTTCTGGGTTTCCCAGCCCGCGGGCTCGTCGAAGACCTTGTCGAGCGTGTACCGGCTCCAGAAATCGAACATCTCGGTCGCGTCGCTGAGCCGGGCGCCCGTGCGTTCAAGCCCGACGTTGCGCCACATCGCCGAGCGAAGCGAAGACCGCACGTCCTCGAGGTCGAGCACGCCGCGCTCGGAATCGGGGATATTAGAAACGATCGGGATGGGCGCGGGCGGCGCCGAGTCGCTCGCGCGTTCGGCGCAGGCGCGACCCGCGCGGGCGCCGAAGACAAGACCCTCGAGCAGCGAGTTGCTCGCGAGCCGGTTCGCGCCGTTGACGCCGCTGCACGAGACTTCTCCCGCGGCGTACAGCCCGGGGACGCTGGTTCGACCATCTAAATCCGTACGCACGCCGCCGATCATGTAATGAGCCGCGGGGCGGACTGGGATGAGATCAGTCGCTGGATCGATCTCGAACTTTTTCAGCACGCGCGCGATGCTCGGAAATCGCTCGGAGAAACATCCGATCGCGCGAGCGTCGAGCCAGACACTCGTCGCGCCGGTCCGGGCGATCTGCGCGACGATCGCGCGGGCGACCACGTCGCGCGGCGCCAGATCGCCGCGCTCGTCCACATCGGGCATGAAACGCCGACCGTTGTCGTCGACAAGCACCGCCCCCTCGCCGCGCACGGCTTCGGAGATCAGCGCCCGCGACGCGCCGGCGAGATAAAGCGCCGTGGGGTGAAACTGCATGAATGCGAGATCCGCGAGATCTGCCCCCGCGCGCCACGCGAGCGCAAGCCCGTCCGCGGTCGCCACCGGCGGGTTGGTCGTCTCGCGCCACAGAACCCCGGCGCCGCCGGTCGCCAGCACGGTCGCGCTCGCCCAGATCATCTGAAGCCCGTAACGCTGATGATGCGTTATCGCGCCGACGCAGGGCGCGCCGGGCGAATCCGTCGGTGTGAGCAGATCCAGCGCGAAGCAGGAATCGAAGACACGTATCGTCGGCGTCGCGCGCACCCGCGACCACAGACACCGCGCCAGTTCCTTCCCCGTCGCGTCGCCCGCGGCGTGGAGGATCCTCGACGCCGAGTGCCCGCCTTCCAGCCCGAGCGCCGGCTCGCCGGTTGAATCGATATCGAACTGCATCCCCCACTCGCGGAGTTCGCGGATCGCATGAGGGCCGTGCTCGGCTAGCGTTCGCACCGCAGGCTCGTCGCAGAACCCGGCTCCGGCGTTGATGGTGTCCGCGATGTGAGATTCGATCGAGTCGGCGCCGTTCGTCACCGCGGCGATCCCGCCCTGCGCCCACGCGGTGTTCGAGTCCCCGTCGCCGCGTTTACAAAGCAGGATGACCTCGCCGTGCTCGGACGCCGCGAGCGCCGCGCGCAGACCTGCGACCCCGCCGCCGATCACAAGCGTCCGCGTGAATATCTGCGGCAGCAGCGTCCCGCGGAACGGGATCAGATATCGCCGGGTGTCGAGCAGTGGTTCCATGTTTACGCGGGACGATCATACGTCCACGCGCACGAAAAAGCCCGGGGAGCGTCCCCGGGCTTGTGAAAGTAAAAGGTATTTTGAAATATCAGCCCTTGGTCGCGGTTGAGTGCTTCAGGCCGCGTCGGCGATCGCGCAGTCGGGTCGCCTTGCCCACACGGTCGCGGAGAAAATAGAGTTTCGCCCGGCGAGCGTCGCCCTTGCGGATGACCTCGTACTTCGCCACGCGCGGCGAGTGCAGCGGGAAGCACCGCTCGACCCCGGCGCCGTCCACCAGCCGCCGAACGATGATCGACTCGTTGATTCCGCGCCCGGTCCGCGCGATCAGGACGCCCTGAAAGATCTGGATGCGTTCTTTTTCGCCTTCGACGATTCGGCCGTGGACGTTGATCGTGTCACCGACGTCCAACTGCGGGATGTCCGTCTTTAATTGGTCCTGGACGACGCCTTCGATGATCGCTTGCCTGTTCATGGCTCGTTCGGCTCTTTTCGTGACGGATCGACGGCCGCGCGTGGATGCCCGGCGTCACTCCCGACGCCGGCCCGCAGCGAGCCGGGCATTATGCCGGATCCGGATGGATTTGTCCATCGCCCCCCGCTCCCACCGCCGGGGTCACTCTTTGAGCAGGTCCGGCCGCCGGGCCTTGGTCCGGGCGTGCCGTTGTTCATCCCTCCACCTCGCCACGGCGCCGTGGTCCCCGGACACCAGCACCTCGGGCACTTCCACCCCCTCCCAGACCCGCGGCCGGGTGTAATGCGGGCAGTCCAGCAGCCGACGCCCGCCCGACCCCGCCGAGAACGAGTCCTCCGCGGCGGAATCCTCATGCCCGAGCGCGCCCGGCAGCAGCCGGACCACCGCGTCGATCAGGCACATCGCCGGCAACTCACCGCCCGAGAGAACAAAGTCTCCGACGCTGATCTCCCTCGGCGCCAGCCGTTCGATCACCCGCTCGTCTACGCCTTCGTAATGCCCGGCGATCAGCAGCAGCCTCGGCAGCCGGGACAGTTCCTCGACGATCGGCTGTGTCAACTTCTCTCCCTGCGGCGACATCAGGATCCGCGTCGCCGGCCGATTGTCGAACGCCTCGACGGCCCGGACCGCGTCCCACATCGGCTGACACATCATGACCATGCCCGGCCCGCCGCCGAATGGACGATCGTCAACCTTGTTGTGCTTGTTCTCCGCGTATTCGCGGATATCCGTCGCGCGCCAGTCAACCAAGCCCGCGGCACACGCCCTGCCGACAATACTCGCGCCCAGCACCGGCCCGAACATGTCGGGAAAAAGCGTGAGAATGTCTATGCGCAGCGGGCGTCGTGCGACGCCGACATCCACGCGGAATTCCTCGGCAAAACCAGGCTGATCAGCCTTCGGCACTCGGACTCTCGGCGGAAGCGGCGGCGGCTTCCGCGTCCGCCTTTGCCTTGGCAGCGGCTGCGGCTGCCTCGGCGTCCGCCTTTGCCTTGGCAGCGGCAGCGGCAGCCTCGGCGTCCGCCTTGGCCTTGGCGTCGGCGGCTTGCTTCGCGGCTTCCTGAGCCTCGATCTTCTTAGCAACGCGCGACAGCCGCTCGGCCCGACGCTGCTCCGGGTCGATCACGTTGTGCCTGGCGAGGAGGTCCGCAACCGTGTCCGACGGCTGGGCCCCGATGCTCAGCCAGTGCTTGATCCGCTCGACGTTGAGCGAGACCTGCTTGGACTCGTCCCGCGATACGGGGTCGTACCAGCCGAGGTTTTCGAGCACCTTGCCGTCACGCTGCTGGTTCTTGTCGATCGCGTTGAGCCGGTAGAACGGCCTGTGCGTGCGACCCATCCGCTTTAGACGAAGCCTGACCATCGATCGTGACACTCCTGACCGCCCCGGCTACCGGCGTCGACACCTCTGCCGCCCGGGCGAATCGCCGATCATACCCTATCCGACAATACAGGCAACCCGACCCCACCACGGCTACGGCCGCCCGCGCGTCAAGTCCCGTCGGACCGCCCCAGCGCCGGAGCCGGCGCTTCGCCGAACGGGTCGTACGCGGGGAACTCGATCCCCGCCAGCATCGGCTCGTAGTTCTTATGCCGGCTCACCGACGACGTGTACAGCGGGCGATTGACTTGGTCATAACTCAGCGTCCTCACCGTCCGCTTCGATTTATAGAAGTCCCGGCAGCGGTCGTCCCACTCCAGCCCGAGGAACTCGATCAGCCGCGGGAACTCCGTGTCCGGGTCGCTCACGAGCCGTTCGTAGTGCACGTCGAGGATCGGCACGTCCAGCGTCGCCTTCCAATGCTCCATCATCCGCATCGACTGCTCCCAGGCCCGGGCGGCCCACTCGGCCCGGGTTGTCCACGGGTGCAGCCGATTGTTGAACCCGCCCATGAAACATGAAATCGCCACGTCGCGCGGGTCGCGGATGGCGTGGATGATGCGCGTCTTCGGGAACAGCCGAGCGATCAGCCCGACGAGTTTGTTGTTCCCTAGAGCCTTATTAACAATGCGCTCCGCGCCTGCCGGCGCCGCCCGCTTGATCTCGCCGACATAATCGTTCGCCGCCCGGGTCCAGCGTTTGCTGTCGAATCTCCCGAAACACGCCGGCGGCTCGGTCTCCGCGTCGTACACCGACGCCAGATGCCGGGCGAAATCCTCGATCTTCGCCAGTTCTCCGACGCCGGCGCCCTTCGGGTGCGCGTCGATGATCTGGTCGATCAGGCTCGTCCCGCTGCGAGGCATCCCCGCGACGAACACCGGCAACTCGCTGTCGCACGAACTGATCGGGAACTTCGCCATACGCTCGGCGGACCAGTTCTCGATCAAAGCCGAAACCTGTTCCGCGTATAGAGCCGGGTCGAATTCGATCCGCCCGATCTCGTTGGCATTGTCCGCGGCGTCCCACGACCCGGCATAATCACCCTTGCGGTCGCACGCCTTGGCCTTGAGGTGCAACTGCTGGTTCACCGCCGGCGGCGGGAGTTCCTTCATCGCCACCGTCTCGTCGATCATCGTGATCGCTTCGTCGTACTGCTTCGCCTGCACGAGCAGTTTCGACCATTCAAGCCGCAGCCCGATCGGCAGCGGGCGCCCGCTCGCCGCGTACTTTTTCACCCAAGGCTCGACGACCGCGGTCGCCTCGTCGAACCGGCCCGCGTCCTCGAGCGTCCCCCCGCGCAGGTACGCGACGGTTTCATTATCAGGCAGTTTGTCCGCCGCGCGATCGCACCAGTGCAGCGCGTCCTCGGTGTTGCCCATCACACGATGGCACCGTGCGAGCACGAGCATCGGCTCCGGGTGCGACGCCGCCTTGACCGACCGCTGCGCCGCGGACACGGCTTCGGGGAACCGCTTGCACCGCTCGAGCGCCAGAGACTCAAGAAAAAGTATCTCCGGATCATCGCGCAGTTTCGCGGGCAGGGATTTCAGATGTTCGATCGCCTCGGCGTTGCGCTGGGCCGAGAGATGCTCGCGGAGCGCGCGGACGGCTTTGGTGCGTTTCGAGGGCGTCTGATCGAAACCGGCCTGCATGGGCGATCCCCCGTCGAGAGAAGCGTCGGCGCCGCGATCCCGCACCGCGGCGCCTGCTGTAAAAGAACGTGCCCCGGCTTTCGCCGGGGCACGTCAGTCTATGCATCGTGGGTCATGTCAGCCGAACGGGGAAGCCCCCCGGAACATCCGGGGGAACGTGTTCAGGCGCGACGGCGGCGAGCCGCGGCGAATCCGGCGAGGCCGAACAGCCCCAGCGCGCCGGGAGTCGGGATGACGCCGTCTTTGACCAGCGTCATGCTGATGAACTGATTGCTAGTCGAGGAAATGAAGGGGCCGAAGCCAGTTGTCTGGTCGCGGAACCCGAAGATCGCGGCGTAGTCGACGCCGGCGCTGAGTGAAATCATTGCGGAACCCGAGAACGGATCGCCATTCTGACCTTGATTCTCGAAGAGAACCGAGCCGCCCGCGGTCTCAAGAACGAACGACGATGCATACCCGTCGGTGCCCCGGTAGTCCCATTCGATCAGCAGCGTGCTGTCGTTGGAGACCTGGAAGAACTGCTGCATGAACGTCCGGCCGTAGCCGAACCCGTTCGCACCGTCGCCGCCCCACGAGATGTCAGTGCGCATGAGCGTGCTGGTCTGCGTGGTCGACGAGGTTGTGGTGCCGGTCGCGCCGGAGTACGCCGTGGCGAACGTGTTGAGCAGGCCGTCAACGCCGTAGGCGATGTCTAACCCTGTCGCATACGCCTGCGAATAGGCGAAGGACGGCGCGCCGGCCGCGTCCGTCGCCTGGAAAATGAACTCCCCGGCCTGGGCGTTGGTCGCAACCATGCCCGCGGCGAGCAGTGCCCCGCCGAAGAGCGACTTGTTCAGACTATGCATGACGTGTTTCCTCTCCATACTGCACCGATTCACGCCGACCACACAGCCGACGGCCCTCGGTGATTCCCTCCGGTGTCTGCCGCAGCACGAAGCCACGACAACAAACACAGGCGTCCCGCGTTTCCCCCGGGGACGTTCAACCAATATACAGCCTGAGCCGTGAGATCGCGCTCAAAAACTGTAAAAAACCTGACCCAACCCTCACAACCGTCACAATAGGAAGACTATGCTCCCGCCTACCCCCGTCGAACAGCCCATGCCAGCCGGGGTCGCACGCCGACCACATGTACCTTGCCCGCGAGTGAACGCCGAAACAGGCCTACCTGGGAGTCAGCCTTGACACGGATCGCCTACACCGTCGCAGCGACTATGCCCGACCGCCGAACTGCCGACGACTACATCCGTTGGCTTGAGGCCGGGCACATCGACGCCGTCCTCGAGCGTGGCGCCCACAGCGCCATGATCGTCCGCGTCACCGACCCCGCGGCGCCGATCCGTGTCGAAACACGTTATATCTTCAGCACACGCGCCCTGTTCGATCGTTACATCGAACGCCACGCCCCCGAACTCCGCGCCGAAGGCATTAAACGCTTCCCCCCCGCCGCCGGCGTGACCTTCGCCCGGACCGTCGGGGAAATCGTCTGACGCCGCCCAATCAAAAGTCGGCCGTCAAGTTCGGCGGCGCCCGCTGGTTCGCGCCTGCATCGCAATCTGCTGTATTTTTTTTTATTTTTTCTCTTGACAAATCGACAGCGACGGCGTTATTGGTCTATGTGATGGACGATCACGATGAACACGCCGTCTCGGCCTCCCCGTCGAGCAAGCCCTCCCCCGCGTCTCGCCGAGCCGCCCGGATCGTGATCGCGTCGGGCGTTTTTCTCGCCGTGGCCACGGCCGGCGCCGTTCTCGCACGCGGGTTGTTCTCATCATCAGAGCACAATCACCC
>CAZTEE010000059.1:0-9240 GCA_964611775.1 uncultured Phycisphaeraceae bacterium
CCCGATCTCACCGGGGACGGCGTCGTCGATTCCGCCGACCTTCTCCGCCTGCTGTCCGTCTTCGGCTCGGACGACCCGTACACCGATCTCGACGGCAGCGGCGTGATCGACGGCCACGACCTGCTCCGCGTCCTCAATGACTGGGGGCCGGTCCCGGTGCGCGATCCGCGCGAGGCGTTCGAGATGTTCAAGCGCACCGCGGAGCGCCAGGCCGCCGATCGCCTCGAAGCCGCCCGCGGCCCGGATCTCGACGCGATCGACCGCGCCACGCGACCGTTCGCCCCGCGCGACCGCTGACGGCTGCGGGCGCGACGCGGCGATCATTATCAAATCTGAGCGTCTTGCGTAAATATGTGCCGGGCCGTCCGTGCCACCGACTTCGGCGGCTCGGGGCTGAAGTCGGTGCTTCGCGGTGAAAACATGCGATCTACCCCCACACCCGGCATCAAGCACCGAGTTCGGAGGGCCGAACTCGGTGGCACGAACGTCGTCGCCTCGCGCGTGGCGAAGGAACAACATTACGCAAGATGCTAAAATTGTACCGGTTCATTCCGCGTGAAGCGGTTCGTAGGTGAATCGTTGGCCGCCGACCGATGCTTCGTACATCAGCCCGCCGCGGGCCATGGTGAACACGGCGACGCCGCGGGTGTAGTTCGCGTCGGCGCTCGCGCCGGCCCGCACCGCCACCGCGGACACCTGCGCGTCAAACTCGAACCCGCCCGTCATGAACCGTTCGAGGTCGGTGCGTGTCTGAAAGAAGATGATCTCGCGGTAGGCCTGCCCGCCGAGTTGCAGGCCGATGGTCGCCTGCGAGACGGTGGCGTACCCGACGGCCCGTCCCTCCTCGAAGACCAGCCCGCGCCCGTTGGCGCCGCCGATGCCCGCGGCGCCCTTGACGACGTCCGGGAATACCGCCCAGCCGTACGACCGCTCGAAGAACCTCGCCACACCCGAATCGCTGGTGCGAAAGAGAGAGACGGTCGCTTCGACCTCGCGCGAGAGCGTGTCTAGCCGCTCGCCCGTCGGCGGCCGGCGGCTCGCGCACCCCATCGGCGCCAAGAGGATCAGCAGGGAGAGGATTGTCGTCGTCGTCCGTCGGGTCATCGCAGCGGCCTCCGTCGGGTGAACCTGCGACACCATACACAATTCACAAAAACAACGGTCGGGACAGCCGGCCCGCCGGGTATATTCGGCTCGCCAGCCACCGATCGGCGAACCCCTTCGGCGCCCGCGGCTTTTCCTCGGCCGACCTCAGATGCTCTTCAACTCGTACGTCTTCATCCTGATATTCCTCCCGGCCGTGATCGCCGGGTACTACCTCTGCGCGCGAGCCCACGCGCGGGTTGCGATCGCGTTCCTCGTCCTCGCGTCGCTCTTCTACTACGGCTGGTGGTCGCCGGCGTATGTGCTGCTGATCCTCTTCTCGATACTGTTCAATTATTCCGCGGGGATCGTGCTCGCCGCAGACGCGAAATCGGACAGATTCCGTCGCGGGACGCTGATCTTCGGCGTTGTCGTCAACCTCGCGCTGCTGGGATATTTCAAGTACGCCAACTTCTTCGTTGACTCGGTCAACGCGGCGTTCGATATGTCCGTGCACATCGAGAAGATCGTGCTCCCGCTGGCGATCTCGTTTTTTACATTCCAGCAGATCGCGTTCCTCGTCGATGCCCGCCGCGGGCTGACGCGCGAGTATTCCTTCATTGACTATTGCCTGTTCGTCACATTTTTTCCGCAACTGATCGCCGGCCCGATCGTCCATCACGGCGAGATGCTCCCGCAGTTCGCGCGACGCGAGGCGCTCATTCCCGACGCCGACAACATCACCAACGGGCTGACGATTTTCGGGTTCGGGCTGTTCAAAAAAGTCGTGCTCGCGGACGGCGTCGCCGAGACCGCGAACGCTGTTTTTAACTCCGCGGCGCGGGGGGGGGGGGGGGGATCACCTTCCTCGATTCGTGGGCGGGCGCGCTCGCGTACACATTTCAACTCTACTTTGATTTTTCCGGCTACTCGGACATGGCGATCGGGCTGGCGCTCATGTTCGGCATCCGCCTGCCGGTGAACTTCGACTCCCCCTACAAAGCACGCTCTATCGTCGAGTTCTGGCGACGTTGGCACATAACTCTGTCGCGCTTCCTGCGAGATTATCTTTATATCCCGCTGGGCGGGAATCGACGCGGGCCGGTACGCCGGTACGCGAATCTGATTATCACGATGCTGCTCGGCGGGTTCTGGCACGGCGCCGCGTGGACGTTCCTCCTCTGGGGCGGGCTGCACGGGCTGTATCTCGTCGTAAACCACGCGCTCAGCGCCGCGTTCCGTCGCGCCGCCCCGAACAACAGCGTGTTTCATCACGCTTACCGTCTCGCTGCATGGGGGCTGACGTTTCTCGCGGTCGTAGTGGGATGGGTGTTCTTCCGCGCCGAGTCGTTCGACGCCGCGCTGCGCATGCTACGCGCCATGACCGGGCTGAACGGCGTGTCGCTCGAGCGTTCGCATCTTACGTTCCCGGGTGCACAGGCGATATTCGTGGCGGCGATGGTCGCGTTCCTGGCGCCGAACACCAACGAGATCATGCGGCGGCTGAACACGCCGATCGGTTGGACGCCGCGCGATCCCGAGACTCTCCCCCGACTCGTCTCGCCGTTCGTATGGAGCCGATCCCGCACGCGGACTGTTCTGGCGGGAGTCGTGCTGGCCGTCGCACTCGTATATGTGAGCAGAGCCAATGAATTCCTCTACTATCAGTTCTGATATACCGCCACACGGACAGGCTCCCGGCGCCAGTCGCAGACTGGCGGTCCTCCTCTCCACGCTCGCTGTTACTCTCGTGTCGATCGCGGGCGTGAATGCCCTGGTTGATCCGTTCGGCGTATTCACGATGTTCGGGGTCGACGGGCTGCGCGCGTATGAGTCCAAGCGCGGTTCGCGCACCGCCAAAGCGGCCGATCTCGCGCGCGGCGGGTTCGGCGTTGTGTTCTTCGGCAGTTCACGGACCGAGACAGGCTTCGACCCGCGGCTGGAATTCATCCCCGACCAGCCCGGGTACAACGCCGCCCTCGCCGGAACAAGCATGTGGGAGATGGGGCACGTCTTCCGGCACGCAACGGCGCACAACCCTGCACGCACCGCGGTCTTTGCGCTGGATTTTTTCATGTTCGCGGAAGGCCGCGGCGATTTCGACGATTTTCTCTCGTCAGGTTTCAACCCCGATCGCGACAAAGCCGCGCATACGCTCGACCTGCTGCTGAGCCAGCGCGCGATCGCCGCGACGGCGGCTTCTATCCGCTCCGCGCTCTCCGGCACGGCATCCAACTACGACGACGCCGGCTTCCGGGCGGGCGGGATGGTCGAAACTTCGCGCACGAGCATCGAGATCAGCCGGGCGCGCATCCGCGGGTTCCGCAACGGTATCTTCGCCGATTATATATTTGACGAGCGCGCTTTCGATGAATTCGCCGGCATCGTCGATGCGTGCACCCGAGACGAACGAACGACTATCATCCTCATACCCCCCATCCACGCCTTGCACCTGGAACTCATCCGTGATGCCGGGTTATGGGACGAATTCCAAGGTTTCAAGCGGCGTCTGGCGTCGCTGGCGAGCGCGCCCCAGCGAGGCGGCGCAGTCCGAGTGTACGATTTCACCGGCTATAGCCGCTTCACAACCGAGCCGCTCCCCCTGGATGATCCCGACCGGCCGATGCGCTGGCACTGGGAGACTTCCCACTTCCGCGCGGAGCTCGGCGAGATGGCTTTGAGGATCGCATTCGGGGTGGACACCGCTGCGGACGGCTCGTCGTTCGGCCGGTCGCTGGATGCGGGCTCGATCGAGGACCACCTATTGCAGATCGGGCACGAACGCGACGTGTGGGCCGAATCGGCGGGTCCGGATCTGGCCTGGTTCGCCGATGTGCTTGCCCGGCGCTGATCGGCGTAGATCCGCGCTCCGGGCTTGACCGTCGTATTCACGTCGTGTATATTCCTGCAATGAAAGCACAACGCCGCCGCGCGCTGATATCGAGCCTGCTCGCCGACCGCCCGGTGAAGAATCAATGGGAATTGCTCACGATGATGGTCGACGCCGGGGCCCCGGTGACACAGGCGACGGTGTCGCGCGACCTCGCCGCTCTCGGCGCGGTGCGCGGCCCGGAGGGTTACTACCTGCCCAGCCCAATTTTCGGAACCGACGAAGCCACTCCCGCGCTGGTCGCTGATCTTGCGGGACACGCGCTGCAGGTGCGCGAAGCGGGAACACTGCTGGTTCTCCGCACGGCGCCGGGGCATGCGAACATCGTCGCGGTCGCGCTCGATCGCGCCCGGCTCCGTGGCGTGGTCGGAACAATCGCCGGGGACGACACGATTTTCGTCGCCACACCAAACCGCGCCGCCGCCGACTCCCTCCGTCGGCTCATTGAATCCATCATCCACGGGAGCAAGGCGTGACTCCAATCACGCATTTTTTATCAACGCGCGAATGGTCTTCAGCCGCGATCAACCGCCTGCTGGACTATGCGGCGACGCTAAAGCGCTCGCCGAGGAACGCAGCGCTGGACGGGCTAACCGTAGCGCTCGTCTTCTTCAATCCGTCGCTGCGCACGCGCACCTCGATGGAGGTTGGCGTCGCGCAACTCGGCGGGCGCGCGGTCGTCCTCGAACCGGGCAAAGGCGCCTGGCCGATCGAGTTCGCCGACGGCGCGGTGATGGACGGCGACAGCGAGGAACACATCGCGGAGGCGGCCCGCGTGCTCTCACGCTACTGCGATCTCATCGCCGTTCGGGCGTTCCCATCATTCGAGGATTGGTCGTTGGATCGTCAGGACCGGGTGATCACAGGATTCGCGCGTTACGCGACCGTGCCAGTCGTGAATATGGAAACTATCGAGCATCCGCTTCAAGAACTCGCCCACGCGCTGACGCTGCGCGAGCACCTCGGCGATCTCCGCGGCCGCAAGCACATTGTGACATGGACCTTTCACCCTCGCCCGCTTAACACCGCCGTCGCCAATTCAGCCGTGATGATCGCGACGAAAATGGGGATGGACGTGACGCTTCTGTGCCCGACCGAGGAGTATCTGCTCGACGAGCGATACCTCGACGCCGCTCGCGATAACGCCGTCGCCAACGGTGGATCATTCACGATCACGCACGACATCGAAGCCGCGTACGCCGGCGCCGACGTTGTCTACGCCAAGAGCTGGGGCGCGATCCCATACTTCGGCCGCTGGGATCAGGAGAAGCCGCTTCGCGATCGGTATAAACATTTTATTGTCGATGAAGCAAAGATGTCACGCACGAACAATGCGTACTTCAGCCACTGCCTCCCGTGCCGGCGGAATGTGAAGGTCACCGACGCAGTGATGGACTCGCCGCGGTCGATTGTCATAGAAGAGGCGGAGAATCGCCTGCACACGCAGAAGGCGGTTCTCTCGGCGCTACTCGCGACACATAATATAAAGGCGGCTGAATATGTCTGATGGCGCGCGTACTGTTGCTCTCGCGTTCAGCGGCGGGCTTGACACATCCTACTGCGTCGCGTCGCTCGCCGACGCGGGATGCCGGGTGATCACTGTCTACGCGGACACCCGAGGCCGCGACGGCGCGGACGCCGTCGAACGCCGCGCTTTGTCACTGGGCGCCGAGCGCCATATCTGCGTCGACGTCAGCGACGAACTCTGGGATACTTTCGTTGTTCCGTTCGTGATGGCCGGTGAGCTGCACCTCGGCGCCTACCCCCTGTTGTGCTCGGACCGCTACGTGATAGCGTCGGCGACTGCGCGCATCGCGCATAAACTCAGCGCCGACGCCGTCGCGCATGGCTGCACCGCGATGGGGAACGATCAGGTCCGCCTTGATCTGGCGCTCGGGTGTCTGACGCGCCTTCCGATCGTGGCGCCGATCCGCGATCTGCAAGGCGTCACCGACTCACCCCGTGAATACGAAATCGAGTTTCTGCGATCGCGCGGGCACACAGTCGACGATTCTGTTCGCGCGTATTCGATCAATGAAAACATTCTCGGCGTGACGATCTCCGGATCAGAGATAGACACGTACGGCGCGCCGGACGAATCGAGGACGCGGCGGCTGACCAGCCCGCGCGCCGAATGGCCCGCGGAACCCATCGACGTGAATATCGCGTTCGAGTCGGGTGTCGCGGTGTCGCTCGACGGGGTCACGATGACCGGGCCGCGGCTGCTACGCGAACTCAACGTAAGATTCGGCGCCTACGGCGTCGGCCGCGGCGTCTACACGGGTGATACGATCCTGGGATTGAAAGGTCGCATCGTATTCGAGGCGCCGGGACTGACGGCTCTTCTCGTTGCGCACCGCGCGCTCGAGCAAACCGTGCTCACAAGTGAACAGGGCGAGTTCAAGCCGATCGCCGCTAGAAAATGGGCGGAGCTCGCGTATGCAGGCTTGTTCTTTGACCCTCTCCGCGAAGACATCGAACTTATGATCCGCAGCGGACAGCGGCTTGCCACCGGCGCCGTGACTGTTCGCTCGCACGGCGGGACGTGCGAAGCGGTCGCGGTGGATGCGGATTCACCGCTGGCGTGCCCCGGTGCGGTGTACGCTCAGCGGGCTCCCTGGTCCGCGGCCGACGCGGCTGGATTTGTAAAGTTGTTCGGAATGAGCACTGTCAGCCGTGCATCGGTCACGTCCCACACGAAGGAGCCGTCGTGCCCGAGCGCATCCTGAAGCACCTCACACGGCTGGTTTCGTGCGATACGGAAAACCCGCCTCGCGCCATCACCGCAGATTCACCGGCAGTGAAGTATGTAGCGGGCGTGATGCATGAGGCCGGATGCGCGGTCACGGTGCGCGATCTAGGCGGCGGGTCGGTCTGGACCATCGGCGTGCGCGGGGCGCCGTCAACACTTTTCAACTGCCATCTCGACACTGTTCCCGTCAGCGGCGATTGGTCAGCGGACCCGTTCACGCTGCGTGTCCGCGATGGTCGTGCGTTCGGCCTCGGCGCATGCGACATCAAAGGCGCCGGGGCCGCTATGCTGAACGCGCTCGAGCGTTCCAATGCCCCGGCGGCGATTCTATTTTCGACGGACGAAGAAGCCGGGCCTGGGCTATGCGTTAAGGATTTTCTGTGTGAACGCCCGATCGACTTCGCTCGCACGATTGTGGCTGAACCCACGCTGACACGAATCGCGTTCTCGCATCGCGGCCTGCTCTCGGGCGCAGCTGAATTCGCCGGCGCCGCGGCGCACGCGTCGAATAATCCCGCGACGATCGAGAGCGCCGCTCACAAGGCATTGCGCTGGGGCGCCGCTGCGCTCGAATGGGCAGATGCGCGCAGCGTAACCGGCAGGTCTCCACGATTGAACATCGGTGTTATGTCGGGTGGAACCAAATCAAATGTTGTCGCGGCGTCCGCGACGCTTCGATTCGGCATGCGCCCCGCACCGGGTGAAGATCCTGACACGATGCTCGCCGAACTCGCCGCGGCCGGGGACAGATCGGACCGACCAGGAATTCATATGACATTCACCGGCCCGGCTCTCGTTGCGTCTCGGGAGATGGCGGATTGGTCTGCATTTATAGAGCATTCGCGCGATGACCCGCTCGCGTTCTGGACCGAAGCGGCGCTATTCGGCGAAGCCGGTGTACCCGCTGCGGTGCTCGGGCCGGGCGACATTGCGCAAGCGCATACGGCGGATGAATGGGTTGCCATCGATCAACTCGCAGCCGCTGCGGCTATATACCAACGAATCATGGAGACCCCGGAATGACCGCGCTGGCCCGACCATACGTCCCGGCGAGTGTTAGCATGAACACGAATACAGACGCCTTCGTAGCGCTATTGCGGAATCTCGGGGGACGCAAGGAGATCGAACGGTACCTACGCGCGTTCACCGGCACGCCCGCTGACCGTATCATAATTGTAAAGATCGGTGGCGGCGTGATCGGCGACAGGCTGGACGAGTGCGCATCGGCGATCTCGGCGCTGTGGGCGATCGGGCTTCGACCTGTGCTCGCGCACGGCGCCGGGCCGCAACTCACTGGTGCGCTGGCCGCAACCGGGCACGAGCAGACCTGGTACGACGGGCTGCGCGTCACACCGCCCGGTGCGATGACAGTCGTGCGGAAAGTATGCAGGGATGTCAGCGCGACGCTTGCACGGGCGCACGAGGCGCTCGGAATGCCTTGCCGGCCGCTGCCTTCGGATGTAATTCACGCCGAATTGCTGGACAGCAGACTCGGACTTGTCGGATCAGCCGTTGGTGTTGACGCGTCGCTCATTACCGATGCGATTGACGCTGGGTGCATGCCGATCGTCTCGTCGCTTGGGGTCAGCGCGAGCGGGCAGCTGCTGAATGTGAACGCCGACGCGGTGACCGCGACGCTGGCGGCTGGTCTTAGTGCTAAAAAAATTGTCTTTCTGACACCTACGGGCGGACTGCTCGATGGGACAGGTAGAATCATCCCCGCGATAGATCTCGCGGACCTAACTTGCGATAATGCGTGGATCACGGGTGGGATGTCGCGTAAGTTAACGGAGATCAGAGGGATGCTCGCGCGCCTGCCGCGCGAGTCGAGTGTGTCGATTACGTCGCCCGAACATTTGCTGCGTGAACTCTTCACCCATGCCGGCGGGGGAACGCTCGTGCGTATCGGTTCCCCGGTTCGTGAGATCGACGATGTGTCGAACGCAGACTGGTCGGCGTTGAGAGCTCTACTGGAATCAAGTTTCGGCGGCTCGCTGGCGCCCGGGTATCCGAACGATGCGCCGATCAGACGGCTGATTGTCGGCGGCGATTACGACGCCGCGGCCGTCGTGACGCGGCTCGGGCTTTGGGCGTATCTTGATAAGTTCGCGGTCACGGCGGAAGCGCAGGGACAGGGCGTCGGTGCGAAAGTCTGGCGTCGGCTTGTCGAACTCGAGCCCCGCCTGTTCTGGCGTTCGCGCTCGGGTAACCGTATTAACCCGTGGTACTTCGAACGAGCCGACGGCTTTGTGCGGAGGCCCGACTGGTGCGTGTTCTGGTACGGCGATTTCTCGCCTCGCGAAATAGAAGATGGTGTGCGGTCGGCACTCGCGGCGCCGATCACGATCCATCGCGCCTCAACGCCGGAAGCGGGTTGAGATGCTGACGCAAAACGGAACTATCCCAGTAAGCATTGTCGGGGCGCGCGGCTACGTCGGACGCGAGCTGCTGCGGCTCGTCGCGCAGCATCCGCGGCTGTCGCTCGCGCTCGCCGCGTCGAGCGAACTTGGCGGCG
>CAZTEE010000060.1:0-9131 GCA_964611775.1 uncultured Phycisphaeraceae bacterium
CATCAAGAAGGCGTCGCTGCAGGCGGATCGGCGGCAGGGCGTGATCCACGTCGAGCCGGGCCCGGTCGTAGTCTGGGACTGGAACGCCGTCGATCCTTCGACCGGCGTGATCACGCGCTACCGCGTCGAGAACACATTCCCGGACGCGACCCCGGACCGTCACGGGTTCCGCCTCTTCCTGTTGGGGGCCGAGGGTGATCGGACCCCGCTGATGGATATCGGGTACGAGCGTGTAGCGCGGGCGCCGGCGGCGTTTCGTAAGGCAACGCCGGGACGCACAAAATAACACTTTTAGCATTGTGCCCGATCGATCCACCGGGTAGGTTTTCCGGCATGGGCGCGTTGAGCGAACAGTTGCGCTGGCTCTTCGGCCGGGGGTTTCATCCGTTCCCGGTCCGATACCTGATCGGGCGTCCGCGGACGCTGCGTGCGCGTGTCGGGGCGTTGTACGCCCGGCAGCAATGGCGTCGGAGCCGATCGCCGGTGTACCGGGTAGGGCTGATCGTTTCGGGGCTGGCGTGGCCGATCATCGCTTGCGCGCTGGCGGTGCGGACGACGCGGCGTCTCGGCGGGCAGGCGCGGGGCCGCACGGGCAAGTCCCCGCTGCGTCAGTGGGGCGAGCAATGCGCGCTGGCGTTTCGTCACGCGATGGCGCCGCCGTCGTATTACCTGCACGAGCTCGATCGGCCCGAACTCCGCGCGGGCGTGGGCGACATCGTCGACGAGCCGGAGATGCGCGCACTCATGCGGCGGATCAACACCGAAGCCGACGAGAGCCTGATCTCGGACAAGGTCCGCTTCCACGACCGGTGCGTCGAGCACGGCGTGCCCACGATCCCGATCATCGCGTGCTTCAACCAGGGCGTGATCGAGCGGGCCGAACCGCCGCTCCCCGTGCGCCTGCCGGACGAGGATCTATTCTCGAAACCGATTAATCTCAACAGCGCCAAAGGCGCTTGGTGCTGGGAGTTCATAGCCCCGGGCATTTTCCGCAGGCACGACGGGCGCGAGTTCACCGGCGACGAGGTGATCCGGCTTCTGCTTGACGCATCGCGTGAGCGCCCGCACATCCTCCAGCCGCGGCTGCGCAACGGCGCGTTCCTGTCGCGGTTCGCGCCGAACGGGCTGTGCTCAGTGCGGATATTTTCGAGCCGGGACGACGAGCGGGGCGTGTTTGTCCCGATGATCGCGAATATCAAGTTAGCGGCGCGGGGATCGTTCTTCGACAACACGCACCAGGGCGCGATCGCGTGCCCGGTCGATCTTGCGACGGGCGCGCTCGGGCGCGGGATCAAACTCGACCCGGCGTTCGGCCGGGCCGAGGTTCACCCCGATTCGGACGAGCCGATCGTCGGGGCGCGGATCCCGGACTGGGGGGCTGTTGTGGCGCTGGCCGAGCGTGCGCACCGCGCCTTCCACGAGTTCAGGATTCTCGCGTGGGACATCGCGCTGACAGACGCCGGGCCGGTGGTTGTCGAGGCGGAGATGCTCGCGGGGATCGAGTCGTTCCAGCGGGCCCACGACGCGCCGATAGGTCGGACGCCGCTGGGCGTGCAGTATCGGCGGCATCTCGATGCGCTAGCCGGCGCGGGCCGATGATTTGCTCCGATCGCCGACGCTCGGATCGCGCGGATTTTCAACACTCTATGGGTGTGCGCGAACTCCGTCGCTTCGTTGTATAGACTCGCCGCCCGACCCGGTGGCGGCGTCCCCGTCCGATCTTCGGACCGCCCGCCTCGGGGAGTTCAGATTCGCGTTGATCGCAGATCGGTCGATCGGCGGATGTGTGAGGAGGTCGCGTGCGGCGGATCACGCCGACGGTGCGGATATGGTTCGCTTTGAGTGCGATCGCGGCGATCGTGTCGGCGTCGTTTGCGCAGCCCGCGGCGCCCGCCGGGGCTTCCGCCGAGTCCGTCGGCGCTGACGCCCGCTCGGGCCGGGCCGGCGTCTATCTCGCGCACGCCGCCCGCGCCTCGGCCGCGCCAGTGATCGACGGCGTGCTCGACGACGAAGCCTGGACGGCCGCGACCCCCTTCGACAACTTCACGCAGGTCAACCCGACCGAGGGCGCCCCCCCAACCTACCGCACGGTCGTCCGCATCCTGTTCGATGATGATAACATTTATATCGGCGTCCGCGCCGAGGACGACCGCCCGGACCTGCTCATCGGCAAGGAGCTCCGCCGGGACGCGAGCCTGGACTCGGACGACCGCGTATCCATCGTCTTCGACCCCTTCGGCACGTCGCGCGACGGGTTCTTCTTCGAGATGAGCGTCACCGGCGCACGCCGCGACGGACTCGTCGAAAACAACCGCAGGACGCGCATCGAGTGGGACGGCGTGTGGTGGGGCAAAACCAGCGTCGATGATTCGGGCTGGAGCGCGGAGTTCCGCATCCCCATGAAAACCCTCTCGTTCAGCCCCGCCGCCGACGCGTGGGGGCTGAATATCGAACGCCGGATACGCCGGCTCAACGAGCAGGTGCGCTGGTCCAGCCCCCGCCGGAACACGGGGCTGAGCAGGCTCGACGAGGCGGGCGCGCTCGTCGGGCTCGAGGGTCTGGACCAGGGGCTGGGGCTGGACATCAAGCCGTCGTCGTCGCTGACGTACCGCTCCGAGGGGACGACGCTCTTCGAGCCGAGCCTGGACATTTTTTATAAGTTGACGCCCACGATCCAGGCGACTCTCACGCTGAACACCGACTTCGCCGAGGCCGAGGTCGACGATCGGCAGGTCAACCTCACGCGGTTCCCGCTGTTTTTCCCGGAGCGTCGCGATTTTTTCTTACAGGACGCGGGCGTCTTCGAGTTTGGCGGGATCAACCAGTCGCCGTTGCCGTTCTTCTCGCGCCGGATCGGGATCGTCCGCGGGGAGGAGAAAGAGATCCTCGCCGGGTTCAAGGTGACAGGTCGGACGGAGCGGCTGACCTTCGGCGTGCTCGACGTGCAGATGAAGGACGACTCCGAACTCGGCTCCAAGAACCTCGCCGTCGCTCGCGCACGTTATAATATTAATGATACAACCGCCGTCGGGCTGATCGCGACCAACGGCGACCCTTCCACCACCGGCGACAACACCGTCGTCGGCACGGACTTCGACTTCATAATCGACGACGTCGGCGGGGGGAACTCGCTCCAGGGCGCGGGGTACTTTCTCAAGTCCTTCACGTCCGGCTCCGACGCGCCGGGCGGCGGGGACGGGACCGCGTTCGGCGTCCGGCTCAACTACCCCAACGAACCCTGGTCCTTCAACTTCTTCGCCGGGCAGGTGGACAACGGGTTCAACCCGGCGCTCGGGTTCGCGCCGAGGCGGGGTGAGCGCGAGTTCGGCGCCGGGACGCGATACCGCTGGAGGCCGCGAGATAGCCGCTGGCTCCGTCGCGTCGACATCACCATCAACTCGTTTCTTAATACCAGTCTTTCCAACGACGTCCTGAGCGGGAACTTCAACCTGCCGCGTGTCGAGATCCAGAACAACGCGGGGGGCACGTTCGCGGTGTTCCTGACGCCGCAACGCGAGAAACTCGAACGCCCGTTCGAGATATCGCGCGGCGTAGTCATCCCGGTCGATTCGTTCGACTTCCTCCGGTACGGTTTCGACCTCCGCACCGCCAGCAGCCGGGCGTTCGGCGGTCGCGTATCGATGACGTTCGGGGACTTCTTCGGCGGCGAGCGCTGGGACACCACGATCGGGCTGGACCTGCGCCCGAGCAAACATGTATTATTCAGCGCGGAGCTCGTCCAGAGCGACATCGACCTGCCCGAGGGTGACTTCATCACACGGATCGCGCGTGTTCGGTTTAATATCAATTTTACGCCTGATATATCGTGGTCGAACTTCGTGCAGTGGGACAACGTCTCGGACCTCGGCGGGCTGAACAGCCGATTCCGTTGGACTATCCGCCCTGGGAGCGATTTTTTCGTGGTCGTCAACCAGGGGTTCTTCGCCGACAGCGACCGCTTCAGTTTCGAGGAGACCGAACTGACGACGAAGATCGGCTGGACGTTCCGGTTCTGAGCATCCCGGCCGTCGATCGCTGCGCAATAACCGCGCGTCACGCACAAAGCCCGGGGATTTCATCCCTGGGCATTGTGAGAGTGGAACGCGAGGGGCGCCGCTTGCGGAGGGTTGCCACTGGTTTTGCACTGGCGGGACGCCCGTGCCATCGGGTCACGTGGGACACGTGGCCGGATTGTCGCTCGACAGTCTTGTTCGCGGGCGACCGGGTGGGTATTCTGCCTAGAGAGGGCGGCCCTGGGCCTCGGGGATCGCCCGGAAATTCTCGTGGGGAGGATCGAAAATGTCAGTATCTGTTCATGCGGCGCACCGTGCCGCTTTGTGTGTTTGTGCGTGGGCTGCGCTGGTGTCGGTCGCGGTCGGCGAGGACCGGACGATCACTGGTGTGGGGAACAATGTGTCGAACCCGAGCCGTGGAGCCGCGGGCGCGATCCTCCTGCGCGCCGCGCCGGCGGCGTATTCGGACGGCGTCTCGGCGCCGAGCGGGGTCGGGCTTGCGAGTCCGCGCGCGATCAGCAACGCCGTGATCCATCAGAACACCACCGGCGGGGTCATAATCCCCGACCCGCGCGGGCTGACGGACTTCATCTGGGCGTGGGGTCAGTTCCTCGACCACGACATCGACCTGACCCCGATCCCGAAGGACGAGCCGATGCCGATCGCCGTGCCGACGGGCGATCCCTGGTTCGACCCGGGCGCGGTCGGCGGGGTGACGCTGCCGTTTTCGAGGTCGGGGTTTCATCCGGCGACCGGGACCGGGCCGGGCGATCCGCGCGAGCAGGTGAACATCATCACCGCGTTCATAGACGCTTCGAATGTGTACGGCTCGGAGGACGACCGGGCGGAATGGCTGCGTGAGCCGGGGACGGGTCGGCTTCGGGTCTTCGCGCACCCGCTCGCGGGGGACATGCCGCCGTTTAATGACGGGACGATCCCGAACGGGCCGAACAGTTCCCCGGCGTTCTTCGTCGCGGGCGACGATCGCGCCAACGAGACCTCTACGCTCCTCGCGCTGCACACCCTCTTCGTCCGCGAGCACAATCGGCTCGCCGACCAGATCGCCGCGGCTAACCCGGGCTGGACCGGCGACGAGGTCTACGAGCGGGCCCGCAAGATCGTCGGCGCCTTGATGCAGCAGATCACCTACGGCGAGTTCCTCCCGGCGCTGCTCGGGCCCGGCGCGATCCCGACCTACTCTGGCTACGACGACTCGATAGATCCCGGCGTGATCACCGAGTTCTCGACCGCGGCGTACCGTGTCGGGCACACGCTGCTCTCGCCGATCGTGCTCCGGCTTGACGAGTTCGGCGGGACAATCCCCGAGGGCAACCTCCTGCTGCGCGAGACGTTCTTCAACATCGCGAAGTTGACGAACGAGGGCGGGCTGGCGCCGTTGTTCCGTGGCGTGGCGACCGGGCAGGCGCAGAAGGTGGACGCGGTGATCAACGACGACGTCCGTGTGGGCCTCTTCGAGACGATCGGGCCGGCGATGGACCTCGCGGCGCTCAACATCCAGCGCAGCCGGGACCACGGGCTGCCCGGCCTGAACACGGTTCGTGCGGCGTTCGGCCTGCCCGGGAATGCGACCTTCGACGACGTGACCTCGGACCCGGCCGTGGCTGCGGCGCTGGCGAGCGTCTACGCGACGCCCGGGGAGATCGACCCGTGGGTCGGCATGATCGCAGAGGATCTGCTCCCAGGCGCAAGTGTCGGCGAGACCATCCACGCCGTGCTGGTCGATCAGTTCATACGCCTGCGCGACGGGGACCGATTCTGGTTCGAGGCCGACCCGGCGCTCGCCGATGTGCTCGACGAGATCCGCGCCACCCGGCTATCGGACGTGATCGCCAGGAACACGGAGATCGCCCCCGGCGAAATACAAAAAAACGTGTTCTTCATCCCATGCCCCGGCGACGCCGACGGGAATCTGCTTGTGGACGGGAAGGATCTGCTGATTATCCTTTCGGCGTGGGGTCAGGACGACCCCGATGCCGACCTCAACAACGACGGCGTGGTCGACGGGACAGACCTGCTGCTGCTGCTGAACAACTTCGGCTCGTGCCTGGATTGACCCAACAAACTACGAACTATCCCCGCCCGGCGAGCATGGGCGAGTGACACGGTTCTCACCAAGCCGCCGCCGGCGTTCCCCGTTTCGGGGCGCCGGCGGTTTTTTTCACTGCTCCCACGGCGTCCGGGCGAGCCTCCCGACACCATCGGAGGTGATCGCACCGCCGGTCGCGTCTTCAACAACCTGTCCACGAACGTCCGAATATGAAAAATGATCGCGCCCGGGCGTGATCGGTGTGGTACCTTTTGATCGCGATGCGGATCACCGACGCTGCCCATCCCGCGATGCTCGCCCGGCCGGACGCGGCGCCCGCCGCCCGTCGTTCGCCGGCGAAGGCGCTGGACACCGCCGGGCGTGTCGATCGCGTCAACGCCGCCGAGCGGGCGCTGAACCCGGTCGCGTCGCGTCTCGTGGCGGCGGTGGTCCCGGGCTCGATCGACTTCGCCGGCCCGACGCCCAGACCCGCCCCCGCGGCGACCCCGATCTACGCCCACCCCGCCGACGCCAACGCCGCTGCCACACGCCACGCCGTCGCCACGACCGTCGGCGCCCGGCTAGACGTGACTGGCTGACCCCACGCCGGGCGGGCGCGTTCCGTATCCTGCCGGGATGCCCGCACACTCGAACGAAAACCATCTCCGCGCGCTCTGGTCGCTCGAACCCGGCGTCGCGTATCTCAACCACGGGTCGTTCGGCGCCACCCCGACCGCGGTGCTCGACTTCCAGCGCGAACTCCGCGATCGCATCGAACGGCAGCCCGTGCGGTTCTTCTCGCGCCGGTGGGAAGGCGCGTTCGACGAAGCCCGCGAGGCGGTCGCCGGGTTCCTGGGCGCCTCGCCGGACGACATCGCCGCCGTCCCCAACGCGACGGCGGGCGTGAACACCGTTCTGCGCTCGCTCCGCTTCGACCCCGGCGATGAACTTATAACCACGAACCACGAATACAACGCGTGCGCCAACGCGCTGCGGCATGCGGCGGACCGCGCTGGGGCGCGCGTCGTAGTCGCCGACGTCCCGTTCCCCATCCGTTCGCCGGATTATGCAGTCGCCGCGGTGCTCGACGCCGTGACCCCACGAACCCGCCTCGCGCTCATCGACCACGCGACCAGCCCGACGGCGATCGTCTTCCCCGTCGAGCGCCTGATCCGCGAACTCCGGACCCGCGGCGTGATGGTTCTCGTCGACGGCGCGCACGCGCCGGGGATGCTCCCCGTCGATCTCGACGCGCTCGGCGCCGAGTTCTACACCGGCAATCTTCATAAGTGGGTCTGCGCGCCCAAGGGCGCTGCGTTCCTCCACGTCCGCCGCGACATGCAGCATCTCATCGAGCCGCTCTCGATCAGCCACGGGCTGAACTCGCCGCGCGCCGACCGCTCCCGGTTCCGGTTGCTGTTCGACTGGACAGGGACGTGCGATCCGACGGCGTTCCTGTCCGTCCCCGAGGCGATCCGCGCCGTCGCAGCCGCGGTCCCGGGCGGCTGGGCCGAGGTGATGCGCCGGAATCGTAATCTTGCGATCGAAGCGCGGGACTTGTTATGTGCGGCGCTCGGCGTCGCGCGCCCCGCGCCTGACGAGATGATGGGGTCGATGGCGTCGATCCCGCTGGCGCCCGGCTCCGGGCCGGACCCGGCGGAATCGCCGCTCTTTCAGGACGCGATGCAGACGCCGCTGCTCGAGCGATTCGGCGTGGAAGTCCCGGTGATCCCGTGGCCCGAGCCGCCGGCGCGCCTCGTGCGCGTCAGCGCGCAACTTTATAACACGATCGAGGAGTACCGCGTGCTCGCGGACGGTCTGCGCGCGATCCTCGCCGGGGAGCGCGACGCGTCGCGCGCCGCCGCGGTGTCGCCGCGATGAGCGCGCCGGTCTTCGAGCCGATCCTCGGCCAGAGCCGGGCCGTCGCGACGCTGACCTCGGCGATCGCTTCAGGGCGGATCCATCACGCGTGGATTTTTCACGGGCCGGCGGGGGTCGGGAAGCGGACCACCGCGGCGCTCTTCGCACGCGCCCTGCTGACGCCCGGCGCGGCGGTCGAGCGCGGCGCGGTGCTCGCCGGGCCCGGGGCATTCGTTTCGGCCGAGCACCCGGATCTGCACGTCGTTACGAAGGAACTGGCGCGGCACTCGGACGACGCGGGCGTGCGCAATCGAAAACTTACTTCGATCCCGAAGGAGGTTCTCGTCGAGCGTGTGCTGAGGCCGGCGGCGCTGGCGCCGACGGTCGGCGCGGCGAGCGCCGCGAAGAAAGTGTTCATAATCGACGAGGCGGAACTCATCGCGCCCGTAGCGCAGAACGCGCTGCTCAAGACGCTGGAAGAACCGCCCGCGGGAACCGTGCTGATCCTCGTCACCTCGAGCGAGGAACGGCTGCTCCCGACGATCCGCTCGCGGTGCCAGCGCGTCGCGTTCGGCCCGCTCGACGACGCGGCGATCCGCGCCTGGGCCCGGCGAGAAAATGTCAGCGCGACGGACGCGGCCCTGGCGCTTGCGCGGGGCGCGCCGGGCGCTCTCCACGCCGTCGCGACGCGCGACCTCGCGGGGGCGCTCGCGACGCTCGAACCGATGCTCGCCGGGGCGGAGTCGGGCAGGTTCGACCCGGCGCTCGGGGCGACGCTCGGCTCGCTCGTTGACGGGTGGGCGAACGCGGAAGTGGAGGAAAAGAAGGCGCTGAATCCGAGCAAGGACGCCGCGAACAAGGCCGCCGTCGATCGCCTCGCGGACCTGCTTCTCGAGCGCGCCCGCCGGCGCCTGCGCGGCTCGGCGCCCGGGTCCGAAGAGCAGGCCCGCGCCCTCCGCGACATAGAAATCATCACGACGACCGAGTCACGCCTGGCGTCAAACGTGAACCTCCGGCTGGCGCTCGACAACCTCGCCGCCCAACTGGCGCGGTGAACCGGCGCGCGGCGGGCATATTAGAGCGTCTTGCGTAACAGTGTTCCTCAGCCTCGTACAAGGCGAGGACGCTCGTGCCACCGAGTTCGGTCCTCCGAACTCGGTGCTTCATGCCGGGAGTGGCGGCGGATCGGATGTTTACCGCGCGAAGCACCG